>JBFHIK010000396.1:0-2814 GCA_041596555.1 Methanosarcina sp. | reverse complement strand
TTATTCAGGGCTGTATGGTATCTCAAGTTCCATCAGATCTTCGGCTACAATTACATTTTCAAAAACTTTTTTTGAATCATTCAGAATAGGTTCCACATCATCAGTATAACGTGAGCTGACATGGGTAAGGACCAGTTTTCTGACCCCGGCTTCTTTTGCAAGAGCTGCAACTTCACCTGCTGTTGAATGCATGGACTCTTTCGCCCAGTCCGCCATCTCATCGGCGAAGCTGCCGTCATGGATTAAGAGGTCAGCATTCCTGCTTGCCTCAAGCACTGCTTCACAGGGCCTGGTATCTCCGGTGTACACGATTGTCCTTCCGGGCCTCGGGATTCCCACTACTTCTTCGGGCCTCACTAGCCTTCCGTCCACTTCCACAGGATTTCCCCTTTGCAGTTTTGCAAAAAGGGGTCCTGGAGGGACTCCAAGCTCGACTGCCTTTTCCCTGTTAAAACGCCCGGGGCGGGAGTTTTCCACAAGGGCATAGCCAAGGCTCGGGATGCTATGCTCGGTCTTTAAAGCCCGGATCACATAACTTTCCCCTTCTACAGTGTCCCCCGGACTCAGTTTCACACCCCGGATTTCGTATTTAAGGTTGAAATAACCAAGGGCCTTAAAGAGCTCGGTAAACTCTTTTGTCCCTTCAGGACCGTAGATCGTCAACGGCTCTTTCCTGCCCAGGAAAGACATAGTTTGAATGAGGCCAGGAATTCCTAGAAAATGATCTGCATGAAAATGACTGACAAAAATGGAGGATAGGCTCATCATCCCTGTTTTTGCCCGCATCATCTGCTGCTGGGTGCCTTCTCCACAGTCAAAGAGTATAAGTTCCCCTTCTCTGTTGACCATTACTGCTGACGGATTTCTGTTACGGGTCGGGAGGGACCCTCCAGTGCCAAGAAAAGTTATGCGAAGCATGATGAACTCACTGATTATGATGAAATAACTAACTGATGACAATGAAACTACCAACTGGTGACAATGAAATAATCAGTTACAATAAACTCACTAATTACATAAGAGGTATTTATTAATTACCAGTCGCTCTATGCTCTTTAATTTACACTCTCTCTCTTTTAAGAATCAAACCATGAGCAAACATCTGGAGTATGTAAAATAGGCATGAGATATAGAAAATAAGTATAAGATTTAATATATAAACGCTGCGCAATAAATCTGTATAAAGATGGTATACTATTTATTATAAAAGCTCTTTAAACCCTACAGATTTGCATTTCTATCAAACCTCTTCCCCTCATTAGAAGATGGCTTTCCACCTTCAGAAGAAGTAATCCTGTTATGGAACATTCCCATGCAGGTATCAGGTGTCATCTATCAGGACATGAAGGAAGAGAATTACCTATCAACAATTGTAAAAGAAGAAAAAGGAACCGTCGTCATATGTCAGGAAATTACGGAAAAGTTTATCTTGTGGGTTCTGGTCCCGGCGACCCTGAACTTCTGACCCTTAAAGCCCGCCGGTTAATTGACAGTGCTGAAGTCATTATCTATGACCAGCTCCCGGGAAAAGTGATCCTGGGCTCAATGCCGGAAAGTGCAGAGAAAATCGATGTGGGAAAATACGCGGGCAACCATACCATGACCCAGTCTGAGATCAATAAAGTTATTGTGCAGAAGGCAAAGGAAGGCAAGATGGTGGTCCGGTTAAAAGGAGGGGACCCCTACGTCTTCGGAAGGGGAGGAGAAGAAGCTGAGGTGCTTGTAGCAGAAAGCATCGAATTCGAGGTCGTGCCAGGGATAACCTCTGCAATTGCAGTGCCCGCATATGCCGGAATTCCCGTAACTCACCGGGAGAGCACGTCGATGGTCACCTTCATAACAGGACACGAGGACCCCACAAAGGAAGATAGCGGATTGGACTGGGAAACCCTGGCAAAGTTCAACGGGACCATTGTAATCTTTATGGGAGTAAAAATGCTCAGGCGAAATACTGAAGAGCTCATGAAGTACGGAAAGGATCCTAAAACCCCTGTTGCAATCATAGAGAAAGGGACCCGGCCTGACCAGCGGGTAACCGTGGGAACCCTTTCAGATATCGCAGACCTGGCAGAAGAACGAAAAGTAAAGGCTCCTGCCATCACGGTTGTAGGAGACGTTGTCAACCTTCACGCGATTCTTGGCGAGCAGATCACAGGAAAGGAATTTTAAGGGCTTTAAGAGGTTAAGGGTATGACTGAAGAAGCAAAAACAACAAAAATTCCCGTGCTTGCGATCATGAGGCCTGAAAGCTACAGGGAAAAGTCCGAGATAATTGCCAGGGACTGCGGCTTTGAGCCCATCTATGCTCCTATGATAAAGCTTGAAGGCATAAAAGACGAAGTATTCGAGCCTTTCGTGAAGAGGGTCATTGACGGAACTTCGGATTACGTTGTTTTTACGAGCGCAAACGGGATAATTTTCACACTGGAAAAACTCACGGAAACTGAAAAGGAAAAATTCATCACAGCCCTGAAAAAGACCAGGGTAATAGCAATCGGCCCGAACACGGAGAAAGAGCTTGAAAAAATAGGGATTGAAGATTCTTTCCTGCCTGCAGATTACAGTTCAGAAGGAATTGTAAAAGCCCTCTGCCCTGAAGTAAAAGGGAAGACAGTTGACCTTGCAAGGAGCGTTTTTGGGGCTAAGGTTTTGATAGAAGGCCTTGAAAAGTGCGGAGCAACCGTATATGAGACTCATGTTTACACCCTCAGCATCCCTGAAGGTGCAGCCCAGAAAGAGCTTATAGAACGCACCCTCGCAGGAGAAGTTGATGCCTTTGCCTTTACCAGCTCAATGATGATCAAAGGCTTTATG
>JBFHIK010000395.1:0-2814 GCA_041596555.1 Methanosarcina sp. | reverse complement strand
CTGGAATAGATCATAGAAGAGATCATAGAAGAGATCATAGAAGAGATCATAGAAGAGATCATAGAAGAGATCATGGGATTTAGACTCTGATTTAAGTGGAAGTGCTTTTAAAAAAGTTTTTAAATTTTATAATGAAACACTTATGCGCGATTAAACGTAAATTTTTTAATTCATTTTTGATAGGTGGAGAAGGGCAAAATGGAAGAAAAACTAAGAAATTCTGGTATTGATATTATTGGGGATGTGCCCTGGGGAACTCACTTTTGCCAATTCTACCAGACAAAAAAAGACTTGATGGATATACTTATCCCTTATTTTAAAGCAGGGCTGGAAAATAATGAATCTTGCATCTGGATTACTTCACAACCTCTGGAAGTAGAGGAGGCAAAAGAAGCCCTGAGAACGGCTATTCCTGATTTTGATGCTTATCTGGGAAGAGGACAAATTGAAATTTTTCTCCACACTAACGGGTACAGAAATAAGGATGTTTTCGATTCGGAGAAGGTCATAAGCGGATGGAATGAAAAACTAAATCAGGCTCTGGAAAAGGGTTATGAGGGGCTGAGGGCAACGGGGGACACCTGCTGGCTGGAAAAAGAAGGTTGGAGTGATTTCGTTAATTATGAGAATAAGATAGATTCTGTCATTGAAAAACATCAGATGATAGTTCTGTGCCCCTATCATCTTGACATGTGCAATGCAACCGAAATTCTTGACATTGCTTTGAACCACCAGTTTTCTTTGATCAAAAGGGCAGGAAAATGGGATAAGATCGAAAATTCCGGAAGGAGACTGGCGGAAGAAGCCGCTGTTAAGGCTGCAAAAGACTGGGAGCAAACATTTGATGCCGTGCCAGACCTTATAGTCATAATTGACAATGACTGTCGGATTGTTCGTGCAAATAGAGCCATGGCAGCAAGGTTGGGAATAACAAAAGAAGAGTGCGTAGGCTTGAGCTGCTATAGTGCTATACACTGGATGGACGAAAAGCCCTCTTTTTGTCCGCATAAACGGGTGCTTGAGGATGGACTTGAATACCTTACAGAAGTTCACGAAGATGTTCTGGGCAGGGATTTCGTATTAAGTGTTTCGCCAATATATGATCCGGATGGAAAAATCACCGGGTGTGTTCATGTTGTCCGCGACATCACAGAGAGAAAGCTGGCTGAGGAAGCATTGCGCCAGAGCAAAGAGCGTGAACGGGCTCACTCGGATGAACTGGCAGTAGTATTGGATGCCGTGCCTGCCGCTGTGTGGATAACACACGATCCCGGGGCGCTTCAGATCACCGGAAATCGGCTTTCCTATGAATGGCTCAGACTTCCCGAAGGTGCAAACGCGTCCAAATCCGCTCCTGAGGGGGAGAGACCCGAAACGTTTAGAATGTTCAAAGACGGACTGGAACTCAAACCTGAAGAAATGCCGGTGCAGATGTCGGCTGGGGGGAAAGAAATACGCAACTACGAGTTCGATATTGTCTATCTTGACGATACGGTGAGACACATATTGGGTAACGCCAGCCCCTTGCGTGACAAGCAAGGAAACCCAACAGGGTCAATTTCTGCGTTCATAGATATCACAGAGCGCAAAAAAGCAGAAGAAGCTCTAAAAAAAGCACATGAAAGTTTAGAAGAAACAGTTAAAGCACGCACGTTTGAGCTTGAAGAAGCTTATAAGGCATTAATAGAAAATGAGAAAAGACTCTCCGAAGCTCAAAAAATGGCTCACCTTGGAAATTGGGAGTGGAATATGTTAACTAATGAATTATACTGGTCTGATGAAATTTATCAGATTTTTGGACTTGAACCTCAAGAATCAGGTACAAATTATGATTCATTTTTAAATTGTGTACATCCAGAAGATATCCATTGTGTAAAGAATGCTGTCATAGAAGCTTTAAAAGGGAAACCCTATAGCATTGATCACCGGATTATCTTAACTAATAACGAAGAACGTATAGTTCATGAGCAGGGTGAAGTTATTTTTGATGAGGATAATAACCCTGTTCTGATGAAGGGAACAGTTCAGGATATTACTGAGCGTAAGAAAGCTGAAGAAGCCCTGGAAAAAATGGAGAAAATCCGAATAAAAGAGATTCACCATAGAATCAAAAATAACCTGCAGATAATATCTTCCCTGCTGGATCTGCAGGCCGAAAAATTCCGGGGTAAAGAGGTGCTTGAAGCTTTCAAGGAAAGTCAGAACCGTGTACTTTCAATGTCCCTGATCCATGAAGAACTCTACAAAGGGGAGGGAACTGGTGCACTGGACTTTTCAGCATATCTCCAAAAGTTAGCTGAAAAACTTTTCAAGACTTACAGCCTCAGTGGAAAAAATGTCCACCTGAGTATGGATCTGGAAGAAAGTGCATTTTTTGACATGGATATTGCAGTTCCACTGGGTATAATTGTGAATGAGCTTGTTTCCAATTCTCTCAAACATGCATTTCCCGAAAAAGAAGGAGAAATTCAAATCCAGCTCCGAAGGGAAGAAAAGAATAATGACGTAAATAGATCCCTTTTCAGCCTGATCATTTCAGATAACGGAATAGGAATTCCTGAAGACGTAGAATTAGCAAGTTTTGAATCACTCGGAATGAAGTTAGTAAACACTCTTGTTGACCAGCTTGATGGAAAAATCGAGCTTATACGAACACAGGGAACGGAATTCAAAATTACCTTCAACGTAACGGAAAGATCACAAATCTCAGGAGGTATTGAGTAGAAAAATCCACATCATAGGAACCAAATCAGAGGCAGTATTAAAATTTCGACTTTAATTTTATAGCAAATTCGCTACCCTGCCTGCAGAGAG
>JBFHIK010000394.1:0-2821 GCA_041596555.1 Methanosarcina sp. | reverse complement strand
CCCTTGTTATGCATCCATATATGCGAAAAATTCCCTATTCAGCAGAATCTTTTTCTTATGTCGGAAGAATAATAAAATCTCCTTATCTCGTATTTGTCGAAAAAAATTCTCCCTGGAATACTTTTTCAGAGATGATTGATGATATGAAGAAAAATCCGAATAAGTATTTCTGGGGTTCTTCTGGAGTAGGAAGTGTTCCTTATTTTGCCTACAAAAATATAACATCTGCATACGGAGTAGAAGTAAGACACGTTCCTTTTCATGCAGATCCTGATGCTTTCCAGGCGATGGCTGGAGGAAGGGCTCAAATTTACACCTCCACTGCCGGAACACTTCTCAAATATGACATTAAGGCCCTGGCTGTTCTTGATGATCAACGTTCAGAGGAGCTTCCCGAAGTTCCTGCAATATCAGAATTCGGCCCTTCCGTACCCACAAGCCAGTGGATAGCTCTTGTTGCCCCGAAAGGACTTCCTGAGGATGTACTGAATAAACTGAGCGAAATCATGAAAAAAGCAATGGAATCTCAATCAATCAAAGATTCTTTGAAACGGCTCAGTCTGGCTTCTGGTTACCTTTCACCTGAAGAAACACTTGAATTTGTTGAAAAAGAAGCAGAAACAAATAAAGTGCGTATTCCACAAATTATGGGGAAGAAATAAAGTTTGTAGATTCCATGAGTTTCTAATGAAGGTTTCCAAAAATAAACATGATCTCTCCCTCCCAGAAAGAGGATTTTGATCTGATCTGCAAGGTTCCCGGGAATTTGTGGCAATTATCGAAAGCTGATGACTGGTGCCTTGCATTTTTTCAACCTGAAAACATCACTATGATTCAGGTATTACTTACTCACAGGGGGTTCAGATGTACAGCATGTATCTGAATGTCCCGCAATAATTTTTCAGAGATACAAAAATGGACAACGAATTACGAGAACTTACAGATAATGATTATGAAGATTTTATTCAGGATGGCGCCTGTCTTGTTCTTCTTTTTAAAGAGAAGTGTCCTAACTGCAAAGTAATGAAAAAAGTCATTGCAAAATGCGGGAGCAATTTGACTGATTTGAAACTTGCATCACTTAATTCCGAAACAAATCCAATCATGATTGAGAAACTTGAAATAACTCGAGTTCCAACTCTGTTGCTTTATCATGACGGAGAATTAAAAGGGCGTAAATCTGGCATCATAAAGGTCCCGGAAGTGCTCAATTTCTGCAAAAAGGCATGAGGTTACGTTATGAATGATGAATATGACCTTATTGTCGCCGGTGGTGGTGTGGCCGGAATGACAGCGGCTCTTTATGGCGCACGAAGCGGATTGAAAACTGTGGTTATCGAACAGGAGATCTGTGGCGGTCTGGCAAATGACACCCATACTGTTGAAAACTTTCCTTCCTATAAAAGTATCGGTGGCATGGAACTTATGGAAAAAGTTGCTGAACAGATGGAAGAGAACGGCGTTCAATTGAAAGACGTAACAGAAATAACTGGTTTTCAACTTGAGGGGGACAAGAAAACTGTAATAACGGATGAAGGTCCCGTGTCTGGACGGGCTTTAATTCTGGCAACAGGACGAAAACCGGTTCCATTGCCGGTCGAGACAGACTGGGACGAACATGTTCATTACTGTTCAATCTGTGACGGTAATTTATACAAGGGAAAAAACATTATTGTTGTCGGAGGAGGAAACAGTGCTTTTGATGAGAGCCTCTATCTTGCAGGAATCGGTATAAATAAAATTACTCTTGTAGAATTTTTAGAGAAATGTCCTGCGGCAGAAGTAACACAGCAGCGGGCGGTGGATACTGGGAAAATTGAAGTACACACCAGTACCGTTATAGAAAAAATAAACAATCATGGGAATACCTGCGTTGCGGAGATGAAAGACAGAGTAACAGGTGAATGTTTCTCCATTGAGGCCGACGGTATTTTTGTTTTTATAGGACAAAAACCGGCAACAGAACTCTTTGCAGGAAAACTGAATTTGGATTCGTCTGGATATATTGTGGCCGATGCCGATATGAAAACAAATATCCCGGGCGTATATGCAGCCGGAGATGTTGTTGCTAAAAAATACAGGCAACTGACAACAGCCATGGCAGACGGAACTATTGTTGCTCTTGAAGTACACAATTATCTGTGTTGAAAATAAATATTATTATTTGGGATACGGATGCATCACGAATTGCGGAGATTGATCAGAATCTGCACCGTGCTGCACATACCCTCAAAGTTAAAATAGTGGTAACCAGTAATTCAGAGCCCCCTTCACTCTTTAGAGCAGGTCTTTACTACAGAGTTCCTGTCCTGGAAATTGAGGGTAAATACTGGGAGTGTAAGAATGGTACGCCATCAGTATCAGACTGCATCTCTCTGCTCGGAAGAATTGGTGGTTGTCAGAACGCGTAATTTATATTTTTGGAGAAAACATTATGCAGAAAACGAAGAATGTTATTGTTATTATGCTGGACACGTTACAGTTCAATTATCTTGGCTGTTACGGCAATGACTGGATTAAAACACCAAACATTGACAGGCTGGCAAAGCAGGGGGTCCTTTTTGAAAATGCATATACTGAAGGTCTGCCCACAGTACCGTGCCGCAGGGCAATGCTTACCGGTCGCTATACCCTGCCTGTAAAGGGATGGTCTCAACTTGATATTGATGATACCACCATCGCAGATCTCTGCTGGGGGCAACCCATTGATACCGCTCTTATCCATGATTCCGGGCCGTTCAGATTGCCGAAATTTGGATATTCCCGCGGTTTTGACAAGGTTCATTTTATCCATGGCCATGAGACTGATCATCAGTATTAT
>JBFHIK010000393.1:0-2836 GCA_041596555.1 Methanosarcina sp. | reverse complement strand
CTTTAATACAGTTAAAGATAAATTTCAAAGAAATCCGGGGAAATGGGGGTTCAAATTCTGGACATAATGCTAAAACTTCCGGACGCTGCCAGCAGCCTGCAGGACGTTGTTAACAACCTTAATCAGGGACTGCTTCAAGGAAAAAATAAAGAGGAAGAGGAAACCTGCCCACACAGGATAAAGCAGACGAAAAACCGGAAAACAATTGCTATCAACTGCAAAGAGTGTGAGGCAGGGTCTTCACTTAATGATTCTCACTGCAGGAAGAACATCTTCGGCATCCTCCAGAAGGAAATTCATGCCGACTGCCTTGTGCTCTCAAGGCTCTATGAACGGGACTACGAAGGAAAATCCCTGGCTTTGCTTTATACGCTGGCAGGCTTCAAGGGAACAATTGCAGCGTACCGGAGCACTGAAGTTGTGCCTGAAGCGTGTGCCCGGCCCGAAAAAAAGGAGTGCAGCATTGAGAGAAAAGAGATAATTTCTGCCCTTGCTGAAACCGTGGAGACTGACCCTTTAAAAGCCCGGCTGGAATTGAGAGAGATTATTCAGGGAAAAATTCAGGGGAAAATAGCTGATAGAGTTCCGGATGCAACTCCTGTCTGCCGGGCATGTTCTGAATGTTTCTATAGCGTCCTGAACGAAATCAAAGAGAAAATGTCTGGCTTTCCTGAAATTCCTGCCCTCAAAAAATCCGGTTACAATCTGACAGCGGGCTGGTTAGAAAATGTGGAAGAAAAGGTAAACCGTTCAGAAGAAAAAGCAGGGAAAAAAGTAAAGGGAACAATTGGAGGAAGAGCAGGAAAGAAAACCGGAAGCCTGATGGAAGACATTTCGGGAGAGACTACTACTACCTCTTTATCCGGGCTGGTCCCTCATTCAGTTCAGGGTGCGGAAAAGAAGAAAAAGGGCAAATCCGCAAATAACTTCGCAGATTCTACAGACAATTATTTTGACTACGAAAGCAGGATCAAATCTCACGTCAGGCCGCCTTTTTCCAGTTCAAGGATTTATGCCGAGGCTCCTGAAAATACCGAATTTCTCGAATGTTATGACATTAATGGCAGGGAAGGAAGAAACCTCGAGGTCTCTATTTACCGCTACACTGACAGGCCGGAAAAACTGTACATGCTCAGGCCTCCCGAGTACAACCTGAGGCAGGAGGAACTCAGGCTGCTTGAGACCGTCCGGAAAAGGATGATCCGGCACAGGCCAAAGGACCTTGCTTTTGCAGACCCGACCGGAGCCAGGGAGTACTTCAAGCGCATGGCAAAAGACCTGCTCGGAGAAGAACTGCTGGAAAGCGGGAAAGCCTGTAGTCCGGATGAACTTGAAAGCTATGCCGACCTCCTTGCAAGGTATACAAACGGGCTCGGGATTTTAGAAGACCTCCTTTCCGATGCCGGGATAACAGACGTATACATCAATGCCCCTGCCGATACGAACCCTGTGCACGTTGTTATGGATGGAGAGGAATGTACAAGCAACATCTTCCTTTCTCAGGATGACCTTGATTCTCTCGTATCAAGGTTCAGGACCATTAGCGGCAGGCCTTTTGGAGAAGCTATTCCTGTGCTTGAGCTTAACCTTGAGGCTTTCGGGGTAAGAGTATCCGTAATAGGAGACCCGCTCAGTGCAAACGGGCTTGCATACGCCTTCCGAAAACACTCCCTCACCCCCTGGACCCTGCCGAAACTGATCAATACAGGCTCGATTTCTCCTTTTGCAGCCGGGTTTTTAAGTTTCCTGATGGACGGGCAAGCTTCGGTCCTTGTTGCTGGGGAAGTGGGAGCCGGAAAGACATCTCTCCTCTCGGCAATGCTGCTTGAAATCCCCCAGAAGTACCGAATCCTTACAATCGAAGACACTCACGAGCTTCCGACAGAACAGCTCCAGGAACTGGGCTGGAAGGTGCAGGGGATGAGTTCCCACTCTTCTGTCCTGAAGTCCGGGGCGGAAATGAGCCCGGAAACTGCGCTTCGGGCTGCCCTGAGGCTTGGGAGCTCCTCTCTGGTGCTGGGAGAGGTAAGGGGACCTGAAGTAAAAGTGCTCTACGAAGCCATGCAGGTCGGAAATGCCGGGAACTCCGTTATAGGGACCATCCACGGCTCATCCGTTGAAAACGTATACGAGAGAATCGTACACACCCTTGGAGTCCCTCCTGCTTCTTTTAAGGCAACCGATGCGGTGATAATATGCTCAGGCATCAGGCCCGGAGGGAGCATGAAAAAGATAAAACGGGTGAGCCAGATTGCAGAAGTGACCGGTGCGTGTATAGAAAACCCCGAACCTTCCGAAATCTTCACGGATATCATGCATTATGATGCCTCTCAGGACTGCCTGCTTGCAGGAGAGGTGCTCGAACAGGGGCAGTCCGAACTGATAGGAAAGATTGCCCGAAAATGGGGGATTTCCATTGACAGTGCCCTGAAAAATATCGAACTCAGGACAAGGATAAAAGAAAGGATTGCAGCTGAGGGGGTTCGCTACCCGATCCTGCTTGAAGCCGAAGCCGTAAGCGAAGCAAACAATATGTTCTGGCTGCTTTCGGATTCCATGAAAGCAGGTAACAGAGCTGGCTTTGAAATAGGTCCCGCCTCGAACTCAGGAGCCGATCTTGAAGAGCTTTACAGGCAGTGGGAAACCTGGTTTGAAAATTTTGCCCGGATACGGGCCAGAACAGGAAAACAGGGGGAAACAGAAAACCAGGAAACGGAAAACCAGGGAACAGGAAACCAGGGAACAGGAAACCGACTATCAGAAGAAAAACAACTATTAGAGGAAAAACAACTATTAGAGGAAAAACAACTATTAGAGGAAAAAATAACTGTCTGAG
>JBFHIK010000392.1:0-2836 GCA_041596555.1 Methanosarcina sp. | reverse complement strand
CTCCGCGAGCTGCTGAGCCTTTTCTGGAGAAGCAGATGGATCAATCTTGTATATATGGTTCAGCATCTATATGAAAGCCTAACGCCGCCAACACGCGCGTATTTTTTTGTGGAGCCACAGGCGCAACGAAAAATACGTCGCGGTGCTTGGCCTTGTTATGCATTTGCTGCCTGCTGGAAAATTGCTAGACAAAGCCCCAGACCAAATAAGTATGTGCCGCAAGCACCGATAAAGCGCATGGGGTTGGGCTTATCCATTGTTTTAGGAAGCAAGATTCCTGCGGCAAAAAGATATCTGCAACCTGTAACGAGAACCACAAACCACCAAACCCAACTTGGTTGAGGAGACAGGCTGAGAATATAGATAATAACCATTAAGGCGGGGGCAAACTCGGCCGTATTTGAGTGAGCACGAACCCATTTGTGCAAAGTATCTTCTGGGTCAGGGGAATGACCTATGAGTGTGTCAAACTTTCCTCGTCCAACTGTGACGAGCCCCCCAAAATTATAAGCAATAAAAACAGCAATCCGATGCAGGTATAGTACGTGTTCACTGTGACTCCCTTCAGTGTTTATGCATAACGCCTTGCTCACCGGAAAATTGGCAGCGGAAAATTAATCCGAGTGCAGCGCCTTGTTATGCGCCTTTGTAATGAAGCTTTGGCTCGAGCAGTGTTAGCTGCTCTTGCTTTGGAGCCTCGGGATACTCATATAGCTTTGTATCAATTGTTGTAACTATTGCTTCTATCATTGGATTTCGATTCTTCTCACTACCACCAACATGATAAAAGTGCTCTCTGGTAAGAATGTTAAATTTGTTCCAATGCGATTCTATATACTCGTTCTTTCGATAATCATTGTGATGCCATGTTGATAGAATAAAGTCACAATGTGCCTTCGAAAGGCTTTCAAAAAGAGATATTTCGTGTGACTCATCCCAAGAATTAAAATAGTCAACATGTCGATCTATATATGGAGGGTCACAATATATAATGTCGCCAGTCTTTGCCTCTGAAATCGTTTTATCAAAAGATTGACACTTAAAATCAAAATCTTTAGCGGCGATCACTGTGCTAACATTTGACACTTGATTTACAATTTTAGTGACATATGCTTGAGCAAAGCGGTTGGGCTTTTTACAGAATGGAATATTAAACCCGCCTTTTCGGTTGAACCGAATCATCCCATTAAAACCTGATCGATTTACGAAAAGAAAATCTAAGGGGTTGTGGCTTTCATTAAATCTTTCCCTAATACTGTAATAATGTTCATCTCCTTTCTCTAAAAGCAATGCACCCTCTTTGACTAGATAACTTCGAACTATTTCTGGTGTGATTTCTCCCGACTTAATGGCAGAGTAGAAATTAATTAGGTGAGGGTTTGTGTCGCACATCAACGCTTTATCTGGGGCCACATTGAAAGCAACCACACCGGTTCCCATAAAGGGTTCGACCCATCGACCTTTGAACTCTTCTGGAACTAAACTTTTTATCCAAGGAACCAACTTTGTCTTTATTCCTTGCGATTTAATAGGTGGTACTGAAACCTTCATTACTTCGCCTTCTTAGGTGTGCCATTGTGTTTTGGCACGATTAAAGATGTATCGCCTTTTCTATAAGCAACAAAATCTTTTAGATTTGTAATTTTTTTAGTTCCGCCTTTACCATCAGGAATTGTGATCTTTTTATAGTTCATCCAATAATCATCGAACCACTCTTCTCCGAGCTTGGAGAACATTCCCTTGCCTTCGACAATATCAGCAATATTATTTATGCTGCCAATATTTGCTGTATTTCCACTTCCACTCTTATCGCTGGCTATTCGCCACTTCTCGGCAACGAAAAAGCTGAAGTTACCCACCACTGATGTAATAGATGTTAGTGAGTCCAAACTGTATATTTTAGTCTCATCTATATCACGAGAATCTACTCTGTCATATATAATTCCTAAGCAGTAGTGCCCAGAATAGGTTCCATAGGGAAACTGGATATTTTTTGTGCTAGTCCTGTCCTCAAAATATTTACCATGAGACCCCAATGTAAAACCATTGCATAAGTGAGGCTTGTTGGGCTGACGATATGTCGTTTTAAAATCGACAGCGAATCGAACAGAATCATCGTCATTATCAACGAATGATATATCTGGATAGTAGTTCTGATGATCAGCGAGGACAATTTTGTAGCCATGCTGTTCTGAAAGCTCCAGCAACTTTGGAAAGATGTGTATCTCAAGTATTTTTGAAATAATTTTAGTGTCTGAAGAAATTGTGTAGACATTCTTATATATGTCTATAAAACCTTTTATTGTCCATTGCCCATCCTCGCTACTTATATAGCCTTGCAGGGTCGTTACAAACTCTTTCAATGCTTTTTCAAAATCTGACTTTTTACTCACGTAACGATTCCTAAAGTTAAATTTATGATCATTCTACTATGAATTCCGATTTCGTTGGATAACGCATAACAGCCTGTTTATGAGGCCGGTTCGGCCTCATAATAAATATTACCGGGAGGCCATCTATCACGTTTCAGTTTCCTCCCAGGAAAGGTCTATCCCATTGTAGGGAAAGGACTATTCCTAAAATAAATCGCCTCAAATCCCATTAACAGGGTCGGTGATTTTGCCGTTAAGCCTGTTAAGTGGGTCGAGCTGTTTCTACAGAGGAAGTGGTGAGAAAATTGCTGGAATAACACACCGCTCCATCGGTAGCGGGGTAGCACATCCATCACTGCGTTGAGCGCTTAAGATAAATTTGTAGGATGCTTGAGGCAAGCATTTTCACCAATCTCTAACGTGGCACAGACAACAACCCCCTCAGCGCTCCCGTCGCGCGCAGG
>JBFHIK010000391.1:0-2839 GCA_041596555.1 Methanosarcina sp. | reverse complement strand
TGTAGCATTAAAAGTCCTGAGAGTTAGGGGCGGTGTGTTACACATAACAAGCATATCCAACATTGGCGAGAGGAGATACGAAAGTACGTTACCTGCTACGGAAATTCGTTTCCAGAGCAGAGTGGAGAAATCCAAACATGAAAGGAATGCCAGAAAATTGACGGCATTCCTCTAATGAATAAAGTCAAAAGCATCCTGCCTTATTTGTTCGTGAAAAATAATCGAGAAAGCGAATTGTAAAGGGAAAAAGGAAAACAGTACTAAAATATTTTTTCCCTTTCCTTTTTCTCTCTGCTCCCACTATTTGATTTCCTGTTTTTGATTTTTCCATTTGAACCACTATTAAATAGAAATAATAATAGTAGTTTTGTACACAACATCTCTAGAAAAATATAAGATCTTTTATGGCAAACTGATAGTACTCTACAAAATACCGTTGCAGCGATAAGTATGATTACAATAAATGAAGCTTTTCGGACATTCTTGAGTGAACAGGAAACCTGTTTAAAGCCTGATGCCTTCATGGACTGTGAAGATGTGATTCTTCTTTTCGAGGAATTCCTTGAACTCAGTGCTGAGGATTATCTGTCAGAAGAAGACATGGCTCTTTGTACTGCCCAACCTGAACGTGAAAACAAAAATTACTTTGACGTTTTTGGCCCCGAACACCTCAGCCTCACCGGAATTAAGGATTTCCTTGATGACTACGTAGTTGAGGTTGGAGGGGGTAAAAAGTTCATAGGGACAGCTGCAAAGGTTCTCCAGAGCTTTTTTGAATGGGCTCGGAAACAGGGTTACATTGAGGAAAATGCTTTTGAGGCAAATAGCGAAGTCCTTGCGAAGTACAGGAAGAGATATTGAATATCTGAAAACGGGGGAGATTTTCTCGATTATCCTCGACAATTTATCCTCTTTTTGTCGATGCTCTCGATAATCTGCAGTTTTGCAGTTTCTTCAAGTGAACTACCAGCTGAATTCTGATTGCATATGGCAGAACGTTGGGATAAGAAGGAGAAAAGGGTAACTGCAAAGTTATGAAATTCTCTGCCTTACTCTTTTCCCCCAAATCTGACTGTGAATTCCTCTGAGTTTCTATCAATTAAAGAGGCCTTTTTGCCGGGGAACCAGCCGGCTTCAGAATCTTCTTGTTTCTGGACGAATAAGCTTCTCCTTTTATACCTGCCAGGTATTCCAGAGCATTTATTCCGTTCATTGACAGAGGGAACTTTTTGTCGTTTCTATATTCCAGAATCATTTTTAATAGTGGATATTCTTCAATAGTTTTGTTGTCATATCTGGAAAATTTATTTAAAAGTCTCGAGGTAAGAGGGTTATCAAAGTATCTTCCCCACAAAGGGTTATTCACTTTTTGATCATAGTAGCTGTGAACGAATGTCCTGTAATAAAGGAGCTTTTCATATTTTGAGCGCTTTTCGATGGTCTTGAGGTTCAGGAAATCGGTAGTGCAATCGATTTCTTTAAGTATCTCCAGCTCCCCTGAAAACAGGCAGTCTCTGGCGTATTTTTTGTAAAGATTCAGGTTTATCCTGTATTCTACCGGGACTCTTAAAAAGAACTCAATTAATTCGGTGTCACATAACGGAATTCTCCATTCGTATCCAACAAACTCATAGACCCTGACTGAATTGTAGATATATTTTGCCTGCCTTTCATTAGAATCAAAATATTCTATTGCATTTACAAATGTTTCATTGTCTTTAATTTCAAGTCCTGATGTTGATTTGCTTATCCTCTGCTTGAAGATCTTTTCGAGCTCCTGCCCACAAGGCCATCTCCAGAGGTTATAATGTTTTTTCAGAGAGGCTTCCAGATAAGCTTCTGAATCGAAACTCGTCGAATCGGGAATCTGGGAGCCGTATCCGGTGTGCCCTGGAACGAATACTGAATTTTCTGGAATTTTTCCCTGGGCCTGCAATTCTTGTACTGCCAGAAGGTCCTGCATATGCGGTAGAGATGATAGGTTTCCAGCCCATATTCGGAATAATTCGACTTCTTTTGAGGTATAACACTCACGCCATTTTTTCGCTGTGTATTCTATGAAAAGCCACTCATATCCAAGGGCTTCTGCCACATATTTGCTTATCTCTGATTCCCGGCTGCCTTTCCTTCCATAGGTCATACATATAACATCATTAACTCCAAGCCTTTTCAGCATTGCAACAATGATCCGTGAATCAAGCCCACCGCTTAACGGTACTATCAGCCTCTTTCCCTGCTTGCTGGTGCTTTCTATAAGCCTTGAGAATGCATTTACAAGGGTTTGGTCCAGCATCTCAAGCAATCCGGTCTCAGGCAGTTCGTAATAATTTCCATGCAAAAATCTGAAGTAACAGCAGGACTTCAAGTATTTTTCATTTTTCTGATAGAGTAAAAATTCCCCGGCTCTTATTTGCTTTATGTCATCAAAGAGTGTCTCGTTACCTGTTACAAATCCCGCAACCATGAATTCGGCTGCCTTTTCCTCATTCAGGGGCTGATTAATTTTATCTTTTAAATAGTAGGCACTGTCTGATACAATAAAACTATTTTTTGTTTTTATGTAAAACAAGGGAATACTTCTTGTTTTATCAACAGTACAAAATATAATATCTTTAGTTTCGGCAATAAATGCAAACTCCCCGTTTAATTTCTTGAGGAAATCTCCGATTTCTTTTTCCTTGCCCTGCCCTTCTTTACATAGTAAAGTGAATATAAACTCAGCAAGTTTTTCCGGACTCATAAGTTTATTTTCGAAAAAGACATTCCCTTTAAAATAACATTCGGCTCCCCTTAGTTTTATTTCTCTCCAGGGATAATACTCATTCAATAGTTTTACTTC
>JBFHIK010000390.1:0-2842 GCA_041596555.1 Methanosarcina sp. | reverse complement strand
CTGTAGGATTTCAGTCTACTGGTAACTGCAGGATTTCAGTCTACTGGTAACTGCAGGATTTCAGTCTACTGGTAACTGTAGGATTTCAGTCTACTGGTAACTGCAGGACCTTCATCTGGCCCGAAAAATCAGCGCATACTGAACTCGTTATCTTCCTGCATATCCCCTGTTTTTCAGTTCAATATCTTCGGTATGCAAGATATAAGTATTTGTTAGCATGCCATTTTGCACATTGTCTAAAGATATATAGAACCTTCAGGCTTTTTAGGTGGTGTATGTCACTTTCAGATTTGTTACCTTAAAGCCAGGTCAACTGTGATCCATGAAAAATTCAGAGTGAGGACTTATATAGATTCACGGATCTTTTAAATAGGCAACATCATACAAAACTTTTAAATCCTGATTGTTTACTTCACAGGAATTATTTAGTACAATTTCCCGATAAAGAACACTTAATTATTATTAAGCCCAATTTTAATATTAATTGATAGGAGGGAATAAAAGTATGGTAGATTTCATCAGTGACTTATTGTTTCCTGTATTAATAGTTGTAATATTAATACTCTCACAGTCTATTAAAATGGTTAATGAATACGAACGTGTAGTTATATTCAGGCTTGGTAGACTGAGTGGCGTAAAGGGGCCAGGAATTTTCCTTATTATCCCTTTTATTGATAAAGCTCTGAAAATAGACCTGAGAATTGTTGCCATTGATGTTCCTAAACAGGCAATTATCACCAAAGACAACGTCACAGTTGAAGTGGATGCTGTTGTCTACTACAAGGTAGTAGAACCTGGAGCTGCAATTACACAGGTTGAGAATTACATGTTTGCAACTTCAACCCTTTCCCAGACTACGCTTAGAGACGTGCTGGGCCAGATGGAACTTGATGAGCTGCTTTCGGAAAGAGAAAACATTAATAAGAAGATTCAGGAACTTCTGGATGCCTATACTGATCCCTGGGGAATCAAGGTTACAGGAGTAACTATCCGGGATGTAGCTCTGCCTGAAAGCATGAAGAGGGCAATTGCAAAACAGGCGGAGGCTGAAAGGGAAAAGCGGGCCAGGATCATCCTCGCGGAAGGGGAATACCAGGCTGCCCAGAAAATGAAGGATGCTGCTACTCTCTATCAGGGACTTCCGGTAGCCATCAAACTCAGGGAACTCCAGACCCTTGCCGAAATTGCCAAGGAAAAGAACCTGATAGTTGTTACACAGCAGTCCCAGGATATGCAAACCGGGAATATCGCAGCTCTCTCACAGGCCATTGTCGGAAAGAAACTGGAATAAAGATGAGAATGGTCAGAAGAAACATAAAAAAGGAGAACGGATCGATAAACATGCATATGGAAAGGTCATCCCATTTCCTTTCTATTTTTTTCCTGTGCTTCATCCTCATAGCCGCCTTTACGTCTCCTGCAAGTGCAGGGCCAGAGGAGAAGGTGCTTGTACTTGAAATAGCCGGAGCTATTACCCCGGCTTCCGACAATTTGATAGCTGACGCAATAGAAAGAGCTGAGAATGGAAACTTTGAGGCTCTCTTAATTACCCTGGATACTCCCGGTGGAGGGCTGGAAGAGACTCAAATTATCATAAAGGCAATTGAGAATACAACCATTCCTGTGATCGGGTATGTGCCTGAGAGTGGAAAAGCCTGGTCTGCGGGGACCCTCATCCTCATGGGAACTGATATTGCTGCAATGGCTCCCTTTACAGTCATAGGATCAGCTCAGCCGGTGCAGATATCTGCAGAAGGGACAAAACCTATAGAGGACGAGAAAATCATAAATGCCCTCGTTAAATTCTCAACTGAGACGGCAAGAAAACACGGGCGAAATGAGACTTTTGCAGAAGAAGTAATTACCAAAAACCGAAACCTGAACGACGAAGAAGCTCTGGAAGAAGGAGTAATCGAATATAGAGCTCCTTCCATTTCGGATCTGCTGGATCAGGTTGACGGGCAGGTTGTAAAAGGTAGAAAACTGCAAACCGCAAATGCAGGAATAGAGACCTACGAACCTCCCTTTCCCATTTCCTTCCTGACTCTCATTTCAAACCCGGTCCTTTCCTCCCTTCTCCTGACAATAGGGCTTTATGGGATCATCTTCGGGATTTCAAACCCCGGGGCCGGAGCAGAAATTTTTGGCATTATTGCAATTGTGCTCGGGCTGATAGGCACAGGCTTCGACATTAATATAGCAGCATTTTTCCTTATCATTGTCGGAATAGGGCTTCTTATCCTTGAACTTAATTCCCCCGGATTTGGGGTTTTCGGGCTTGCCGGGTTTATCAGCCTGGTAATAGGGAGCATCTTCCTTGTACCGCTAGGAGGGGAGAACATTTACACTCCGGAATTCAGGAGACTGCTGACACTCACAGTTGTTACTCCCACAATCGTTTTCGGGCTTTTCCTGGTCTTTGCAATTTATAAAGTTGCCGAAACAAGGGCGAAAAAGCCCGTTATTGGAGCCATTGTCGGAGATACTGCCCGGACAATAGACCCTATAGGACCGAAAAGCCTGGGTTATGTCCGCTATAAAGGAGAATACTGGAAAGCCAGGTCCGAAGAAGAAATAGGAACTGAAGAAGAAGTTGAAATTATAGGAAAAGAGATGGAAGTGCTTCTGGTAAAAAGAAAAATTTGATCCTTCCTTCTTTTCTTCCTTCTCTACTTTTCCTTTTTGTCTTTCGGACACTATTAAGCTTAATCGTTAGGCTTAACCGGTTTCTTTTTCCAGGTTTAGTTCCCCGGTTTCTTTTTCCAGGTTTAGTTCCCCGGTTTCTTTTTCCAGGTTTAGTTCCCCGGTTTCTTTTTACTGATTTCTATTCCCGAGTTCACCT
>JBFHIK010000389.1:0-2845 GCA_041596555.1 Methanosarcina sp. | reverse complement strand
GTTCACAAAAGGAAACTCCCTATTAAAAGCGGGTAACTGTATACAAAACTTTATATAACAATTCCAATAAAAGCTTCCATTATAGGAAAGCTGAATGGCATCCCTGAGATTTTAGATAAGAAAACCAGTAAAAAACCTTTAATAAGATATACACAGAATAGATCAGAACTCGCCCCCATTTTAAGAGGAGTAATTTCAGTGCAAAAACTAATTAATTCTCATAAAAGTCAAAAAGAACTGAATTTTCTAATTATCGTTTCACTTCTACTCCTGGCTTTACTGGTAATTTCCCCGGAAGCCGCATCAAGTAGCAACCTGGAGTTATCCCCGTCTCCAGAAATGGGGCCTGTTACAGAGCAAATAGGTGCCGAAGCCCCGGAAGAAGCAGGAGGTTCCGGATTTCTATTAACCCCATATGAAGCCCCCGAAACCCCCCCGGGAATCGGACAGTATGTAGATATTGTCTATACAGCAGGGGGAATCGGGGCAGCCATTCTGATCCTTCTCGCATATTTGCGCATGACTTCGGGAGAGCCCGGAGTGGTAAAGAATCCCCTGAAAGACCTCCATTTGCCTAAAATCTGGAAAACCATCGGGTCTGAAGAGTCTGAAGAAACTGAAAAAATTGATCCGGAAAAATTTGAAACCAGAAAACTCAGGTTTCTTACCGCAGTCCCGGTCCTGAGCATAACCCTGGCCGAACTCCTTATTTTTTCAGGCAGAATGGGAACAGCTGTCTGGCTGCACATAGGAAATGTGATTGCACTTTCCCTTTCCAATATATTCATAAAAGACCCCGAAATCAATAAAATATACCAGGCCCTGATGCTCCTCCCCGTCCTGAGGCTCGTAAACCTGTCAATGCCCATCTTTTTTGATACAACTCTTTATACCTTTGTATTTATTTACGGCCCCCTGGCAATCCCTGTAATAGTAATAGCAATGCACCAGCGGCAATCCCTCGAACAAATGGGAATTTCCTTAAAGCATCTCACGACTTACATTGTCCTATCGATTCCCCTGGGTTTCCTGCTGGGGCTTGGAGAATTCCTGACCATCCAGACAGAAGCCCTGATCCCTAACCTTTCTTTTGAAAACCTCCTTAAGCTTACCTTTATCATGGTCTTCTTCGTAGGCCTCATAGAGGAACTTATGTTCAGGTCGATCCTCCAGACAAGGTTGGAGCAGGCACTTGGTGTAAAAGAAGCCCTGTTAATTTCAAGTTTCCTGTTCGGCCTCATGCACTCAGGGTACGGCACTTTCAACGAAATTCTCTACACCGGTTTTGTAGGGCTTATCATGGGCCTCGCCTTTTATAAAACAAAAAGTCTGCCCTTTATTGCGACCCTCCACGGTTTCGTCAATGTTTTCCTTTTTGGAGTCATTCCCCTCCACCTGAGTAGTTGGACCTTTTTCTGAACTCCAGAGTTGACCTCAGATCCCACCCAACTACCTCAATTTATCATTTGACTCTTTTCTCCCCCCAATTACCCAATCTCTACAGCTCATCTTTTCTCCGGAATTATTTATTTCCCACTGTCTTCAGAGACGCCTGGAAAAGCCGGAAAATCCGAAAAAGAGGATAAACCGCATTTTCACAGATGTCTTTGCAATTTTGGTATTAAAGAGGAGTCAGGTATTAAAATATTAAACAAAACTGCGGAAAAAAAAGAAAGAAATATAAACATAAAATAATGTTATTTAAATCATTATAAAATATATGAATAAAATATAGATGCAAACTATGTGTCTCAAAGATTTCAAAAATTTAAAAGTCCACAAATCCAGAAGCCCCCTGCAAACTTAAGAAAGACATACACAGAATATACCTGAAATATGTCTTTAATTTGAAGAAGAGTAATTCCATGCAAAAAACAATTACTTCCTGTAAAAGGAGAAAAGAACTGATTATTAAAAAGATTTCACTTTCAATTCTAATTTTGGCTTTAATTGCAATTTCTCCTGCAGCTGCATCTGTAAGCAACTGGGAATTATCCTCTGAAAATCCTGCTTTGGGAGATACTCTCAGTATAGAAGGGAGGGCCTCTCCGGGAGAAAAAAAATCGATGTGCTCGTAAACTTTACACAAACAGTCCCGATCTCTGAGGAAAAGTATGAATATATTCAGAAGGTGTGGAGGTCCCCAACGGGTTTGATAATCGATTTACAGTTCAGGCCACCGGGTCCAAAAACCTGAATGTAAGGGTCAAAATGATAATCTGGGGGACTAAAAGCGCAGATGCGTCCGGAAAACTGCAACCGTATCCCGGTCAAGTGTCCCGCCAGGGACCTGTAGAATAAAGCTGAATGGAGATGCCACAGAGGGAGCTTCAAATGTGTACCTGGAGATCACAGCCCTGCAGCGAATAAAGGCTGATTCAGAAGGAGATTTCAGTTACTCCTACAGCACAAAAGCCGTCCCACCAGGATACTTTGACATAAATGTGGGAGGCATCACAAAAGAAGTGACCCTTAAATATGAAAATGCCTCAGGCAAAGCCTCATCTGAGATTGAAACGAGACCTACCCCCTCCAAATTCAAGGTTTCCTATATAGTAGGAGGATTTGGAGCATTGATTATAATCCTCATCATGTATTCAAGAAAGAAGTCAACTACCCGCCAATAAATTGGCAGGCATGTAATAGTGCTTCGGTTGACCAGCTTAAGTATTAATTTACTACGTTGGATTTGTCATAACACCTGCAGGTGCTTTCTCAGCTTGTAGCTCTGTTGTATAATATTAAAAGTTCTGTAGGGTAGGAACGGTGTATTATGCTTAACAAGCATTTCCAACATTAGCGAGAGAAGACACGAAAGTGCGTTACCTGAAGCAGGATTCATCTT
>JBFHIK010000388.1:0-2851 GCA_041596555.1 Methanosarcina sp. | reverse complement strand
TCATGCATCCTGTAAATGTGTTTGCTCTCTCCCCCACGACCTCCGAGGCTGCCAGATCCCATCATTGAAAATCACTCCTTTATTCACAATATTCCATGTGCTTTCTATTCCATGTGCTTTCCCCTTAAAAAGTCGCCTTCCTACCTTGAACAGAAACACCAGGCAGACAAAAGGAGGAGAAATTCACGTTTTATTTATCTTTTATGAATTGGATATGTTAAAGAAATAGCTCCCTAACTGAGAGAATACCTGTCTTCGCCCAGGGTAAGGCATTTCAATTTACAGGTAAATATAAGCGCCCCTGCAAGCTTTTCTGGCGGCTCTGCAAAAAAAGCCGCAAAGACATATTCAGTCCGGCAGGGAGTAAACAGAAAAACAAAGATTCCAGATCCGGAGTTCTGAAATATCAAACGATTAATCCGGACCCACCAAAGTATGTAAATAGTTATCGGCATAATTGTTTTTTTCCAAACGTGCAGCTATTTAATAAATCAATCATAATCAAATATACATGAGTGGGGGCAGGCTTGGAGCAGATTTACTTTCAACATATGAAGAGGGAATAAAAAGAGAATGGATTATAGGCAACGGGCTTGGAGGATATTCTTCCTCTACAGTCATCGGGGCAGGGACAAGGACTTACCACGGGCTGCTTGTAGCAGCTCCGGAGAATTCTCCGGGGAGGCTTTTGCTGCTTTCTTCCCTTGATGAAGAAATCTCAATAGAGGAAGAAGTCTATCGACTTGCGACCCACAAATATCCGGACAATATTTGTCCTGCGGGCTTCAATTACCTTTCCGAATTCACTAGTAACCCATTTCCCCTCTGGGTTTACCAGCCCGGCGATTTTACCGTAAAGAAAAAAGTCTTCATGGTTCATAATAATAACACAACCTTCGTTCTCTATGAAATTACATCCAGGAAAGAGGGTACAGCCGGGAAAGAGGGAGCTTTGCTAAGAATTTATCCTCTGGTAAGTTCAAGAGACTTTAATCTCACTGCTCGCTCCGGATACCTTTCCTTCTTCCAGAAAGCTGGTCCTTCTGGAATAGAACTGGCAAGCTCCAATGGATTTACTTTCTCACTTTCATCCAATCTCCAGTACCATGCCAAATCAAAGTGGTACTATAACCTGGAGTATGAAGCTGAGAAGAACCGGGGACTTAACTTTCAGGAGGATATTTTTAATCCGGGTTATTTTGAAAGCAAACTCAGACCGGGAACTTCCCGTTTTTTTATTGCTGCTTCAACCACCGATATTTCTTCTCTGACTCTCGAGCAGGTTGATAAGCTCTATACAAGGGAAGCAAATCGACAGAACCTTCTGGCTCTCGATTCGAAGCTTACTGAGCCCTTTGCTCTTAAGCTTCTCAAGGCAACTGACCCTTTTGTAGTGAAAAACCACTCTACAGGTGAAAACACAGTTATCGCAGGATATCACTGGTACTCTGACTGGGGAAGGGATGCCATGATTTCTCTGCCTGGCCTGTTTTTAATTCCCTATCGTTTCGAGGAGGCAAGGTCTGCTCTCAACAATTTTGCCCGGTACTGTCGGAGAGGCTTGATCCCCAATACTTTCCCGGCTTTTGGAGGAGATCCGGTTTACAATACAGTGGACGCTTCTCTCTGGTTTATTCATGCTCTGGACCGCTATTTCGCATATACGAAAGACTTCCTTTTCCTTTCGGATATCTGGGATACTGTAGGCAGCATTATAGACAATTATTGCAAAGGCACAGATTTTGGAATCGGCATGGATTCGGATTATCTTATTCGGCAGGGACCTCAGCTAACCTGGATGGATGCTAAAGTCGGGGAATGGGCAGTAACCCCCAGAGCAGGTAAAGCCTGTGAGGTAAATGCTCTCTGGTATAACGCCCTGAAAACTGCCTCCTACATGGGTACTCTTCTCGGCGAAGATATTTCCCCATATGAGACTCTTGCAGCCGGGGTAGCTTTGAATTATGAAAATGTTTTCTGGAACCCGGAAACTAACTGTCTCTTTGACCTCATATATCAGGATGAGGCAGGAAAACAGGTTAAAGACCCTGCAATCCGCCCCAATCAAATCTTTGCTGTCTCGCTCCCCCATACCATGCTTTCTCCTGAGAAAGAAAAGGCGATTGTAGACAGAGTTGAAAAAGATCTTTTGACTCCCTTCGGGCTCAAAACTCTATCGAGTGATCACCCATTATATGTAGGACAGTATCGTGGAGACGCCCTTACCAGAGATACGGCTTACCACAACGGAACAGTCTGGCCCTGGCTCCTCGGAGCCTATGTCAAAGCTTACCTGAAAGTCAATAATTCTTCGAAAACCAGTCTTGAAGACATGCGGACCCTTCTTGAGGGATTTGATGCGCACCTTGAAGCCGCAGGTATCGGCACAATTTCTGAAGTGTTTGATGGGGACTACCCTCACTCTCCAGGGGGTGCTATTGCCCAGGCCTGGAGCGTTGCAGAAATTCTCAGGGCATACGTAGAGGATGTGCTCGGAATCAAGCCTTGAAAAAAGAATTGTGTATACAGCCTTATGAGGAACTACAGTGTCCTTACAGTGTCCTGAAGAATACTGCAGATTTTTTGAAGGAAACATGAAAAGGTCTACTGATCAAAAAAGGGTAAATATAAACTGGACAGTGGGATTATTTACTAAAAACCGTAAACAAAAGAATAAACCTCTGATTCTATCAAGCAGGCTGAAAGAGTTTTATCAATCTCGAAATTTGAAATTGAGAGACACAGTTTAGAGTTTTAGGATCATATCATACAGATCATATCATACAGATCATATCACACAGATCATATCATACAGATCATATCATACAGATCATATCACACAGATCATATC
>JBFHIK010000387.1:0-2860 GCA_041596555.1 Methanosarcina sp. | reverse complement strand
ATTATATTATTAGCCCAATATAATCTACTTTTCAGAATTAAAAGGAGATTTCATATACATACGAAAAACCACCGGAAAAACGAGAACTTAATACAACAGAAGTTTCAACGTATTTTTCAGGAATGCATTCCGTCTCAGAGGATTATACATGTCTAATAAACCCGGTATTTCAATTATAATCCCAGTTCATAATGAAGAGGAAAATATACTTGAGTTATACGAGAAATTACACAGTACTCTTTCAGTAATGGAAAAAACATATGAGATTCTTTTTATTGATGATGGATCTACAGATAATACTTTTGAAAAAATAGAAAGCATAAAAGATTGTAAGGTCAAAGTTGTAAGATTTCAAAGAAATTATGGAAAAGCTGCGGCTCTTTCCTGTGGATTTAAAAAATCAAAAGGAGATATTGTTATTACCCTGGACGGGGATCTGCAGGACGATCCGAAAGAGATCCCGAGATTTATAGATGAGTTAAAAAAATATGACATGGTGTCCGGCTGGAAAAGTAAAAGGCAGGATCCTATTTCAAAAATCCTGCCTTCAAGATTCTTTAACTGGTTAACTCGATTCATAACCGGGGTCAAAATCAACGACTTCAACTGTGGGTATAAAGCGTACAATAACTATGTTATAAAAAACATAACATTATATGGAGAGCTTCATCGTTACATCCCGGCTCTTGCTTCCTGGAAAGGTTATACTGTAGGAGAGATTGAAGTCGAGCATCACCCCAGAATACATGGAGAGTCAAAATATGGGGTCGAAAGGTTATTTAAAGGGACACTGGACCTTATAACAGTTACATTTCTGATGATGTACAAGAAGAGGCCTCTGCATATGTTTGGAGGTATAGGTTTCCTCCTTGGCTTTTCCGGAGTGTTTATATCAGTTTATTTGATGTTTTTATGGGTTACAGGAGTGGAAATAGGGGACCGGCCTCTTCTCATGCTCGGAATATTACTTACGGTCATCGGAGCTCAGTTTGTTTCCCTTGGTCTGATAGGAGAACTGATCACAAACTCGAGAAACAATGATGACTATATCATAAAGTACGATAGCTATGAACTGGAAAACGGCAGGTAAAATTGCAGTTACTTCGGGATTAATGCTTTACCTCATAAGCAAACTCGACTTAAAGGCGATTTATGAAACCTTTACTCAAATGGATCTGGCATTTCTTTCTCTCTCACTACCGTTTATTGCCCTGATGTACCTGATAAAAGCAAGAAAGTGGCAGACCCTGCTTAATTGTATAAATGTTCAGATCCCTATCAGGCGATCATTAGAGATAATTTTGATCGGTACTTTCTATGGGGCGCTCACCCCTGGCCGAGCCGGAGAGGTTTCAAGAGCATTTTATATTGATACCGAAAAATCGAGAAGTATCCCCACTGTAATAATGGACAGGGTAATAGATATTGTCTGTCTTCTGGCACTCAGTGTTTTGTCAACAGCTCTCTTTTTTAAAGACAGGAATCTGATTTATTTAATGATTTTAGTCGTGCTGCTTTTTATTGCTGGAATAATTCTAATCATTAATGAAAGGGTAATAACCTTTGTTTTCAAAAGCTTTTCTCAAAGAAAGGAACACAAAGAGAATTACATCAAAACAATTAGAGAGATTACAGGGAATCGAAAAGCATTATTTTTTGTTTTTTCTTTAACCCTTGGGTATTATATATTAAATCTAATCGTTTACTGGATAGTGATTAAATCCTTAAGTCCGGCTTTAAACAATATTCTTACATTTTCCCTGCCGATAATCGTAATTTTAGGTAATGTTCCAATATCGATATCAGGGTTCGGAGTTCGAGAGTTTGCAAGTGTGACTATCTTCAGAATGCTGAACGAAAACTCAACTTATGGATTCTCATGCCCTGTAGTTCTGTATTTTTTAACATCCCTATCTCCTGCATTACTCGGATTTCTACTTACTTTAAGGAAAAAGTCTTAAAAAACAAAGCAGCTTTAAACGTAAATGGTTTTAAAACAATATAATTGCTGACACTTAAATGAGAGGGTTTATGAATCAAAATTCAGAAAGTGGGAACTATAGAAAGTATACTTCCAAAAACCCGCTTATGGGAATAGTCATATCTAAATTCATGAAAGATTTGAGTGAGACTATAGCTCCATTAGAAGATGTAAACAGTATCATCGATATCGGCTGTGGAGAAGGGTTCATCGTCAATTGTCTCAACAGGCCGGATATTACAGGTGTAGATATCTCAAAGAAAGCATTGAATATCGCAAAACAAAAAAATCCAGGATGTAACTTTTGTACAGGAAGTGTATATGACCTCTCTTTCAAAAAAAACAGTTTTGACCTTGTACTTGCTACAGAAGTTCTGGAACACCTTGAAAACCCGGAGAAAGCCCTTCAGGAAATCAAAAGGATCTCTAAAAACTACTGCTTATTCAGCGTACCCAATGAACCTTACTTCCGTACAATGAACTTCTTAAGAGGTAAAAATCTGACACGTTTCGGGAATGATATAGAACATGTTCAGAACTGGAGTTCACGAGAGTTTGTGAAACTGATAAAAACATATTTTGATGTAGTGGAAGTAAAGAAACCGTTTCCATGGACCATGGTATTATGCAGAAAATAAGAATAGAAGCATTGGTCATCGGTTAAGGAATTTTCTTGCCTGAAATATATCAATATTAGAGCTTTTTATTCCTAACGGCAAAATATAACCGATTTCCACTCTTATTTTTCCCCCACCTTTTCCCGTATAAAATCATAAATCATGCCGGCAACATTGACGTCACAGCACTCTTCTATGCCCTCGAAACCAGGGGAAGAATTTGCCTCGCAGACTTTGAAGTGGTCGCCGTCGAAGAGAAGGT
>JBFHIK010000386.1:0-2873 GCA_041596555.1 Methanosarcina sp. | reverse complement strand
TCTGTCAGGGCCAGGCAGAACAGGTGCTGAAGAGGCGGCATTCGAGGGGCTCAAAGAAGTGCCAGACATGAAAGAATCAGGCGGGTAATCACGTTCGTTTTTCAAAGAGAGTTGTCTTTTCAAAAGATATTAGACGGCGGGTGGCGAACGGGAAGAGCTTATGATTGAATAATCCCCCATTTTTTTCGTTACAGGTTTGAATTTATCTTCTGACAAAGCGAGGAACGAGACGTCGAGAGATCGGTTATATACCTTCGGTAAATTTCCTCCTGTGCCTCAAATATGAACGAAATACAAGATTATTCAAGGCTCCCATAAGGCAATGTTGAAAGGTAACCCTGAAGTCTTGAGGGAACCTGGAGATGATACGAATGTGGCTCCAACGTGGTAATTTGTCGCAAGAAGACTTCAGCGGTTACTGTAACCTGTAAAGCCGTGCCTTGTTTCGTGTTCCTGATGAGCCTGCAGGAGCAAGGGCTTCAACCTTGCTCCTGAAATAATTATGCTGCTGAAAGGTTTGCTTAAAAGGAAATTCTTATACCGGCATACAGATTATGGCTGGAATATTCTACGTCTGATCCTCCCAATTCTGGATCAGAAGTCCCGAAATAGCGGTATTTGACATCAAGACTGACTTGTTCAGTTATAGTATAAGCTACACCCGCTCCAATCTGATATGCAAATACAGTGTCATCGTCACTTACATCTGGATCACCTGACCCTGGAGAATTCAGGTCATTTATTTCGACCTTTGCCATCCCAATACCACCACCTATGAAAGGAGTAAAGGCACTTGTATTTTTGAAATCATAGTAGCCATTTACAAGAAAAGAAGAACTCGATGTATCACCGGTTAAATCAGCATCTATACCATAGAGACTGACCTTATCCAGATCATTTTCCTGATATGCAAATTCTCCTTCAATTCTCATGTTACAGGGAAAACTGTAACCAACAGCTACACCAACTGCCAGGCCTTCATCTGATTCCAGATCCATTGTCATACCTGGTAATTCAGAATCAGTTATATCAGAATCCTCCGGAATCGCGACACCAACATTTACACTCAGATAGGGACCTGTCGCACTATAGGCGACAGAAGATATTGAGAGCAGCATGGTACAGCCAGTAATTATAAAAATGTTTTTTTTCATCATCTTCTCCTTTAAAACCTGGAATTGTTTTTTCCTGCTGATGTTTTTCCAAGAATCCCGTTACATAGGCAATGTCTTGTATTCACCTCCTTTTTGATATCCTTTCAATCAAGCAGTGCTTTACGCTTTACTGCAGAGCATCCAGGGGGGGGCCTGAGTGCTCAATCCTGAATGCCAGTTTCAAATCCCAATCCACAGTGTTTTCCAGCCTGGCAGGAAGAGTATTTTGCTGAACGTAGACTCTGATTCTATCATATCACACTGAGTTTGCGTACGTTTTTTTTATTGAGGAAAGAACCGAAAGAAATCAATGAGTTAAGAAATCTATTCGTATAATTCCAAAATGGGAGCTGAAACCAGTTTGGCGGTTTTGCGGAAAAGCCGAACAAAAGAGCCCGCCGTTACCCTTGCAAAAGCAGTCAGAGCTGGTTGTCAGGTCGTACTTCGAATTCTCCGTTTTTTCCCGAGAACAGACAAGAAAATCCTCTGACCAGTGGAGAAATTTTCTCCTAAGCCTTGAAGATGAACGAAATACAAGCTGTTTCAATGTTCACTGAAATATGCACTCATATAGCCAACGACTCTTGATTCATCACCACTTGCCTCTGCGCTGGTTCTATAATCTAATATATGTGCTTTGAGATTTGCTCTCTTTGCACTTAGCAAGATTGCCTCAACGCCAACCATCCCGCATGCTTCGCCGCCGCTGTGCAAGGTTTTTATATCAAGTGACTCAACAGCTTTGAGGCAAATATTATCCAACTTTTCGGCTTTGGCAAGATTGTAAAAATGGCTTAAATCCGTACTGATAATTACGCCATTATTTTTATCTTCCAGAATATAATCTATAATTTGAGAAAGATGCCTTGGATCTTCTTGTCCATAGACAATTTCTGCAATATCAGCATCTTTTAAATAATTTTTTATAAAAGGAAACTGAACCTCTGTGCTGTGTTCGGCATGGGCCTGAATTTCACATTTTGTATTGAATTTATTTTCAATTTTTTTTATGAGAGAAGAAGCACTGTTGATGCTCCCGAGGGGTGTCCTGTACGACTCAAATTCACAAAGACTTATCCCATTAAATGCAATTTTATGTGAAGGACCAATAACCACAAAATTTTTGGCACTGCTGTTCTGCAATATCCTGTAGGCTGCATTAGCGGTAAACCCGGAATAGACATAACCGGCATGGGGAACGATCACAGCTCTGCTTTGGACATCACCTGCTGAAAAATGTTGATCAAAAATTGCATTAAAATGATCAAAATATTCATTGAGTTCGTCGATATTGTCAGGATAAAATGTGCCGGCTGCAATCTCTTTTCTGATCATAATGAGACCTCTTTAAGTTCTTTTTATAGCGATACTATTTTGTCAAAATCCTTTTCTATCGCGTTAACCTCATATCGATAAATTGTTGGATGATTATTATAAACAGAGGGAGTTAAGCCCGCTTTATAGCTGAGATGATTTAAGAATTCTTGTGGCGTTTTCAGCGTTTCCCAGACTTGCGGTAAAAAAGTTCCCTGATTATGACCATACTTTAAAATCAAACCATCAATATCAGGTCTGATTTTATCAAGCAGGTCACTGAAATTGGTATAGTTTAGTTCTTCAGGCGGAGTTAAAATTGAAACCTCAAGATGCAGGCCGGGGAATTCATCTTTGCTGACAGGCTTAAATCTGGAATCATGAAATGCTGCTGATTCAGTGTTG
>JBFHIK010000385.1:0-2879 GCA_041596555.1 Methanosarcina sp. | reverse complement strand
GGTATCGAACTCCTTCTGGAGGAGAACGTCTACTGCGAAGCCAATATCTTTATCCGGAAAATAACTGTGAAAAACATGCAGGAAAGGTCAAGGGAAGTCCGGCTTTTCTTTAACCAGGATTTTCACATATACGGAGACGGAATCGGGGATACCGCGGTGTACCAGATGGACCACAATGTCATAGTACATTACAAAAGGTCCAGGTATTTCCTGATAGGTGTCCTCAAATCAAACAAAAAAGAGGGTATCAAGACAGATATCGACGACTATGCCATAGGCCAGGCTGAAAATGGGGGCTTCAGAGGCACCTATGTGGATGCCGAAAATGGGGTCCTGTCAAAAAATCCCATTGCTCAGGGTTCCGTGGACTCAACTGTGAGAGTCAGCCTGCAGCTTCCAGAAAACTCCTCAAAGGTTGTGTACTATTACATGACCGCCGGAAAGGACTTCCCGGAAGTCTACTCCCTGAATAACCTGGTTATGGAAGAAGGCCCTGACAGTCTTCTGGAGCAAACTGAGGAGTGCCAGAGAGCCTGGGTGAACAGGTCGAGCACCGACCTTTCTGGCCTTGAACCCCGGCTTGCAGCCCTGTATAAGCGTTCCCTCCTGGTAATAAAGACTCAGACTGATGCAGGCGGGGCAATAATCGCAGCAAATGATTCGGATAACATGCAGTTTAACCGGGACACCTACAGCTATGTGTGGCCCAGGGACGGAGCCCTTGTTTCCATTGCCATGATAAAGGCAGGCTTTCCCGAATTTACGAAACCCTTTTTCAGGTTCTGCAAAGATGTGCTCTGGTGGGCTGGATGCATGCTGCATAAGTATAACCCGGACGGGACGCTGGGAAGCAGCTGGCACCCCTGGGTTGAGTACGGACAGCCGTCCCTCCCGATTCAGGAAGATGAAACCGCCCTCGTCATCCATGCCCTGTGGAAATATTACGAGGCTACAGGGGACCTTGAGTTTATAAAAGAACTCCATGAGCCGCTTATAGAGAAAGCCGTCTTTTTCATGGACGGCTACAGTTACCCAAACGACGTCCCGGTGGAGAGCTACGACCTGTGGGAAGAACGGAGGGGCATCTTTACCTTCACAGCCTCTGCAGTTTACAGAGGACTTCTCTCAGGAGAAGAATTAGGGCATGTTTTAAAGGACGATAAAATCTGCAGCATCTGCAAGGTCCGTTATTTCAAGCTCAGGCAGGCACTCATAAACGAACTTTATGACAGCGAGAGAGGTATTTTTCCCCGGGGTATCCGGTATGAAGACCATGACACAGACCGGAAAATCATAGACAGGACGGCTGACAGCAGCGTATACGGGATCTTTGAGTTCGACCTGCTGCCCGCAGACGACCCCCGCGTGGTCAGGACAATGCAGAACCTGGAAGAAAAACTCTGGGTCCCCGGAAAAGGCGGGATGGCAAGATATGAAAACGACACCTACCACAGGACAGCAGACCTTGTCACAGGAAACCCCTGGATAATATGCACCCTCTGGCTTGCCAAGTGGTATATCGCAAAAGCAAAAGAAATCAGGGACCTGGAAAAAGCCCTGGAGCTGATCAACTGGGTTGCAGACTGCTCCCTTGAAACCGGGATCATGCCTGAACAGGTCCATCCCTTCACAGGAGAGTCCATCTCTGTTGCCCCCCTGACCTGGAGCCATGCCGAATTTGTAGATACAATTACACGCTACCAGGAAAAGAAAGAGCAGTTGAAAGTTTAACCCACATTTCTACCCCCTGCCAAGAGGGGAACATAATTCATGTATATTGACCAATTACTCAATAGAATATCAACAAAGTAACACATTTGTACCATGCTCTTGTACAAAAATGCCCAAATTAGAAATGTGGGTTTAAGGGTTGGATAAAAATATTAAAGTTAGTTTTAAGCTGAATCAGAGTCCTCTTAATTAATAGAATCAGAAAGGGAAATCAAGAAGAAAATCAAAAAGGAAAATAAAAGGCAATAGGGAGGTGAACAAGCTTGCAGGAGAAAGAGCCAGTAGAAAAAAAGAAGTTTGAATGTGCTGTGTGCCAGATGACCTTTGCAACAAAGGAAGAGTATGAAAAGCACATGCTCGAAAAACATAAGAAATGAAATGAGGGAATTCCATTATCAGGGTCATTCCCTTACAAGTATGACCCTGGCCGGAGCCCCATCCGTATCTATGTTAAGGGGCAAGCCCAGGAAGGTGTATTCTCCCTCGGGTACGCCTGTAAGGTTCAGGCCTTCAAACAGGGTCAGGTTATCGATTAGCAGTTCATGCACCTCATCGTCCCCCCCAAACTTTTTGACGCTCAGGTAGTCAAACCCGAGGGTTTTAACCCCGGCCGTAACAAGGTATTCGGCTGCATCCAGTTTAAGGTGAACAAAATTCTCTTTGAATTTCATATACCCCAGCATTGAGTTGCTGGTCTTGAGGAGGACTATGTCCCCTTTTTCGATTTTAAAGTCCTCAAGGTCCTGCCTGTGGATTTCCTCTTCCACGTGAGCCAGGTCAAAAACCCTGCATTTCCCATAAAAACTTTCAAGAGGCAGAGATGCAGTTCCCGCCGTCCCATTTCGGAGATGCAGCCTTGAATCCACATGGGTGCCTGTATGGCTCCCCAGGGTTAGAATAGATTCGTTTACCTTATCCTGCGGGACCGAAGCGTACCTCCGGATCGAAGGCTTCGGGTTTCCGGGATATACAACCATTTCTTCCGTAACAGGCAGTGAAACATCAAAAAACTCTGGCAGAATAAAACCCCCTTACTCTTAAGCAAAGCTTCCAGTTACTTTGCATAGTGAACTACCCCTCCCTAAAACTTTCGCTTAATAGCTCAAGTTTTTGAGGGAGGAGCTTCCTGCTTCATACTAGGCGGTTGC
>JBFHIK010000384.1:0-2891 GCA_041596555.1 Methanosarcina sp. | reverse complement strand
AGGGAAGAAACATATCGAATATAAAAGAAGAGATAGAAAAAAATGAAGAGGAAAAATAGAGGTGGGGGGAAAAAATAGAAAGTGGAGAGTTATAGAGGGAATCGCAAGAAGAGGGAATCTCAAGAAGAGGGAATCGCAAGAGAATTTATGACAAATCTGGTTCTTTATACCCCGAAATACATAAGCTGTAAGCTCTGTTTACAAGATCAAGCATTTTCTTATCTTCCCGCGGGATTTTTACTCCGCAAGCAAGGGAAAGGTATTCGGCAAGGTCAAATATCTTTATTTTCTCATCCTTTCCGGCTTCTAAAAGGTTCTGCATACAGCCTCCGCAGTTGGTTATGATTATGCTGCACCCCCGCTTTTCAGCAGCCCGAAAACGGTCAGAAGCTACAGAAATTGACTCGGCAGGATAATTGGCCCTTACGCCTCCACCAAAACCGCAGCAAGCCGAATCTTCAGGAGTTTTATTTGCAAGCTCGGTACCGGGAATATTCTCAAGTACATTTCTTGCTTCCGTGTAGACACCCATTGCCCGCGTAAGATGGCAGGGATCGTGGTAAAAGACCCTGTTTTTGAGGGTAGTTTCCGGAGTAAGTTTGCCTTCCCTTAAAAGGAGTTCCAGATACTGCGAGACCTGCAGCACCTCAAAGTCCAGTTTCCCAAACATTTTGGGATAGATTTCCTTAAAAGCTTTGAAACATCCAGGGCAGGAAGTGATCAGAATTTTTGCCCCTCTTTTCCGGACTTCGTCGATATTTTGCTGTCCGTGCCTGCGGATAGGACCCGGATTTCCGGCACCTGCAGATACTGCCCCGCAACAATATTCAAGCCCGCTCAGGACAGTGTACTCGACCCCCGCCTTTTCCAGAAGAGCAACAACAGCCCGGGGCATATTTTTGTTAATATAGGTGCCGGCGCAGCCAGGGAAATACACGACAGAGCCAGGACTGTCTATGTACGCAGGACTCTCATCCATTTCCTCAATCTTTTTGAAGATATTATTTTCAGCCTCAGGGTCCACCATAGTCTGCCTGTCCGTAAAGCCGTTTTCACTTACCCACTTCTGCCGGGCAGGAGAAATAAGCATCTTGATACCCAGGCCCTCGGGACAGGCTTCTGCACAAAGCCCGCAGGTAAGGCAGCGCAGCAGGGAAGCCGGTTCAATTCCGGAGGTCCCATCCAGATACCCGTAAAGCAGGTCAATCAAACCGATGTCATCGTATCGAGGGCAGACCTCGAGGCATTGTCCGCATTGCGTACATTTTTCACTGTGGGTTTCTACTAAATTCATATTTAACTCCACATTATTTTAAACTCATGAGACTTCATTCTTATAGTGATCCTTAAAATCTAATAATCCTTAAAACCTAACGATCCTTAAAATCTAATAATCCTTAAAACCTAACGATCCTTAAAATCTAATAATCCTTAAAACCTAACGATCCTTAAAACCTAACGATCCTTAAAACCCCTTTCTGGATTATTCCATCCCTGAAGCTCGAAATCTTTAGAAAAAAGATAAGACTAATATCCAGATATGCACTATTAATAGCCAGATAAAAGGAAGGGATTGAAATATTCGAAGACCTGAAAAACAGCGCAAGAAAGCTGGTAATTCCGTTTGCCCGTTCAATACCCCTCTCCCCAAACACCCTCACCCTGCTTGGTTTTGCGGTAAGCGTGGCTGCAGGAGCTGCATTCGCCCTGGGCAAATCTTTTGAAGGAGGGTTCCTGATTCTCTTTAGCGGGGTTTTCGATGCCCTTGACGGAGGAGTTGCAAGAGCAAAAGGCAGGATCACTCCTTTCGGAGGCGTACTGGACTCGGTCTGCGACCGCTATTCCGACGGACTGATGTTTCTTGGAATAATGGCAGGAGCGATAAACGGAAGGCTCAGCTTTACCCCGATAATGGGAATTGACGGATGGCTCTGGTCAGGCTTTGCCCTTATAGGTTCTTTTCTGGTCAGCTACACCCGCGCCCGGGCAGAGTCCGCAGGCTGCCAGAAGCTGTCTATAGGAATTGCCGAACGTACAGAAAGGATGCTTATCCTTGCTTTTGGTGCCCTTTCAGGCTTCCTTGGCGGAGCTCTTGTTCTGATAGCCGTATTCTCCCACATCACCATCATCCAGAGGGTTCTGCGGGCAAAAAGTATCCTGAGTAAGCTATCCGAATCCGAATTCCAGAAACCCTGAAGTTAAAATCCGGAGATCCGAAGAATAAAAAAATTAAAGAATATACCCTGCCGGCTCCCCCCTACCGATATACATTTATACTACATGTTTGATTACAATAGTTGGACGATGGCAAGTAAGAATAGGACCGTTGCCGTCTGATAAACGTAAATACTCTGCGGGGCCGTAGGGTAGCTTGGTCCATCCTGCAAGGCTGGGGGTCTTGCGACCTGAGTTCGAATCTCAGCGGCCCCACCAAACTCTTATTCAGCTTTTTGACGTTTTTACATGTTTTATTAGATTTTTCATTACACGTTTTTACAAACACCTGTTTTAGTGGGTAATTCCTATTTTCAGCCTATTTCATCGTTTTTAAGAGAATTTTTAAAAGGCTATGACCACGTTTTTGAATTTGTTTTTTGGGCCCCGGGCTCTCAGCGACTGCGAAGCAGGTGGACTTTCGAAGAAAAAATAAGACATGAAAGCCAGATCCAGGATTATTATGACCAGTTGTGTATAAAATGCAAGAAATTGTAATAAAAGGAAAAGGATATTATAAATATTAGGATATTATAAATATTATTTCTCTTAATAAATCTTATTTTTCTCCATCTATTTCTTCCCATCTTCCTCTTTCTCTATCGCTTCCTCTCTTCCTTCCCCTTCCTTTTCCTTTTCTCGTGTATATTTCTCCTTAATTTTCTCAATCATTTCCT
>JBFHIK010000383.1:0-2903 GCA_041596555.1 Methanosarcina sp. | reverse complement strand
TTTTTCAATTTTTTCGATTTCACCGTCTCTTATGTACACAACTCTTGTCGCGTATTTTACCAGTTCCAGGTCATGGGTAACAATGATGATCGTCTTGCCTTCTTTTTCGTTCAGTCCGTCCAGAAATTTCAGGATGTAGTCCCCGGTCTTACTGTCCAGGTTTCCTGTCGGCTCATCGGCAAGGATTATAGGCGGGTTTACAGCGAGGGAGCGGGCAATTGCAACCCTTTGTCTCTGCCCACCTGAGAGCTGGGAAGGCAGGTTCTTTTTCTTGTCCGAAAGCCCGACTATGTCAAGCAGGTATGCAGCCTTTTTCCGGGCTAACTGTGCATCTTCTTCCTGGAATTCCAGAGGTAGAAGTACGTTTTCTTCCGTACTCAGCGTGGGAATAAGGTTGAAACTCTGGAAAATAAAGCCGATCATCTGTCCCCGGATGCGGGCAAGCTCGGATTCGTCAAGTTCTGAGATATCACTTGAATTCAGGAAAACCGTGCCTTCTGATGGTATGTCCAGGCAACCCAGCAGGTTCATAAGTGTACTTTTTCCGCTTCCGCTGGGGCCGAGCACTACAAGAAACTCCCCTTCGTAGATCTCAAGGTTTATCGCCTTTAAGGCTGCAAACTCAACTTCCCCCATCTGGTAAATTTTCCAGACATCAGTTAGTTTGATAAGTGGTTCTCTTTCGTCACTGGTGAGTCTGCTCCTTTCAGAGCTTTTGAAAAACCCGGTGGTTGAACTGTTTTTAGGTTCCTGGAGTTCCTCCCATGAACCATTTTCCTCTGAATCATTCTCGGATTCGTCGTAGAAACTCGCAGTTTTTTCGAGTGAATCCATGATTTTTGAGGGATTTAACTTCGTTTTGAAATTCTCTATAATTTCAGTAAGTGCCATAGATTACCTCTAAAAAGCCAGTCATATCTGAGCTGAAGCTTTCAGGCTTAACAGAATCTTTTCAGCAGGCTGAGCTGAATCTTTTCAGGGCAGCTCTGGTTTGATTTTTGGTTCGGCTGGCCTTTATTCTCTCACGACCTGTTTCGTGATCGAGTATGATTATTCGCAATTAAGCTGATGCCTTTCTCTGTGTATCAGGGTGAAATTCATGCGCAATTGATAAGGTTTGAAAGGTTAATGAGGCACCTGCAATGTGCAAATGCCTCATCTTCTGGGGTGTAGGGTTTCTGTTTGACTGCTTTTTTCTCAATTCTTAAACAGGTAACACCCGGATGTTGTGGAGAGTTTCCAGTTTTCTGATTGCGAGGTATCATTTCCAGGTGTTAGTTCCCGTTTACTCCTAATCTGACTGAAGCACCTTTCATACCGGGGCTTTATCAGCTGACTGTTCAGGAGGGATTTAAGGCAGTCAACCCTATCAAGGGCATTTAATAATAAAAGCATACTTAGCTGAAAAAAGGAAATATATGGAATGAATTTATCAATGAAGCTTTTCTATGGACTATTTATCCTATTTATTCTTTAAAAAGCCTCTAATCCGTAATTATTCTTCCTGTAAAGGATTATTATCTGTCAGGATTATTCGGAATCGTACGCCAGCCTTTCCTGAGAGCTTTTTTCGATGGAATAAACCCCGGAGTTCAGATATTGTATTAGTTTCACTATTTGGCTTTAGTATCCATAAGGCAGAGACTTTTTAATATCTTCTGGGATCATCAAAAGTTACCATTAATTCCGTAGCCATTAACTGCAATCAGTCTAAAACCCAGAAAATAATAAAAAGACTCATAATATGCAATATTCGCGCGGAAGGTCACGGTGTGCCACAAGGCTACAGAAAAGATTAGGGCAGACCCCTCGGACTCGCTTTACAGGAAGTGATTCTAAACTACCTATAAGCTGCTTTGGTCAAAAGCCACGGTAGTGAGCGTTATGGGAAAAGGCGAGGCTTGACTTCGTCAGGTGTGGGTTAAGGAGCCGAATGAAAATGAACTACTGAAGACGTATAGAAAACGCGATGATGTCATCAAAACCAGGTGTTGTGACCAATCTGGGACGAGTCTGGAAGAAATCCTGTTTACTGACAAGATGGTGACCGGTATATAGGTGGGGGGAACTTAACTCGAGCTTTTCGGTGGAACGTGAGAACCTGCTAATCGATGTTAAGAGAAACCTCCAAGCGGTGGACCCGCAAGGACAAAAGTATCGATGCGATGTGCAGGGGCGGAACAATTCGTAGTAGTGATGAAGTGCCTGTAATGGGCATGGAGCGAAGGGATTGTGTTATCCAGTTTTAACCTGCGGTCAACCTTGGTTAACAATGGAGGAACCAATGGACAAAACAAGGCCTCTTGGGGCTGGATAATGGGAGCTGGATGAGTTGAAAGTCTCAAGTCCGGTTCTGAGAGGGACTGGAGGTGAAATTCTCCCGGGCTACTTACTAAGAGAAGGGCTTAAACCCATAACCATTTTTGCAATCAAAGTTGCGCTGGCGCACCCCGCTGCAAGGAGGCTGTCCGACAATTACTGTTAGTAATGAAATAATATCGTCTGCTGGTTAATTGGAACTTTTTTATGAGATTTGTTTTCTATTCCTTATTACTCAAGTCTAAATGTGAAAAGTTCCATTAATTCCATTTATGTTTCTAATGATCTCATTTTTATAGGAGAAGTGTAAAACCCCGAAGTCTTTAGTTTCGTGGGATATAAGCGTCAACTTCCAAACTATTAACTGATTTTAATTCTGGATAGCTATATATATATTTTGCAAGTCTTACTTAATATTAGATTTTGCTGTCACCACAACCCCACCCCGTTCTTAAGAATGTTACTGAATTTCAAAGCGAAAACCAAGTGAGGTAACGTTTGAATATCGGGGAGCTGGATAACAGGGCAAGAATATCATCCTGCAGGGATCAGGATTAAGCCGTGGAAAGATGGTAGCTACAAAC
>JBFHIK010000382.1:0-2917 GCA_041596555.1 Methanosarcina sp. | reverse complement strand
ACTTTCCTGGACAGGCACGAAACCCTTCTCGAAGACCTTAAAAAGAGAGCAGGAAAGACTGACCTTGTACTCAACCTCTGCGATGAAGGCTTTTACAATGATCCTACAAAAGAGCTCCATGTTCCTGCCCTTCTTGAGCAGTTCAATATTCCTTATACAGGCGCAGGTCCCCAATGCCTTGCCTCCTGTTATGATAAGTCCCTTGTAAGGGGGGTCGCCCGTGAGATGCGGATTCCCGTTGCAAAAGGATTTTACGTTACCGGAGATTCTGACGTTTCAAGGCTTTCCCTCTCTTTCCCTCTGCTCGTAAAACCTAACTCCGGGGATTCAAGTTTCGGGATCACGCAGAAAAGCATAGTCAACAGCAGAGAAGAAATACTCGAGATAATGAAGGAGACGCGGGAAAAAATAGGGTCCGATAAGCCTTTCCTGCTGGAAGAGTTCCTTCCCGGAAAGGACATCAGTGTCGGTATCATCGGAAATCCGCCGGCGTGCACTGTACTGCCTATCACGGAAGAAGACTACTCTGCAGTTCCGGACGAACTTCCCAGGATCTGCGGGTATGAAGCTAAATGGCTGCCTGATTCTCCGTACTGGAATATCAAATCCGTGCCTGCGGGACTTCCTGAAAAGACTGAAAAAGAAGTTGTGAAGTGCTGCCTTGATCTCTTTACAAGGCTGGGCTGCCGTGACTATGCCCGTTTTGACTGGAGGCTTGACGCCGAAGGCAGGCCAAAATTGCTTGAAGTAAACCCGAACCCTGGATGGTGCTGGGATGGGCACCTTGCAAAAATGGCAGCTTATTCCAATATCTCTTATTCCGGTATGCTGGCAGCAATTCTTGAGGCTGCAAAGAAAAGGTATGGCATCGGAACTGGCGGAAAGGTTGAGCTGCATATGAAAGTCCCTGAACAATCCCCCAGGAAAAGCCCGGCTGAATGTGCTGCGGAATTCGAGGAGGAAGTCGAAGCTAAGGGCTCTATCGAATCCGAGAACGAAAGAAAGAGAAACATTTTCTCCAGAAACTCTGAAAAAATACATGCTCTTTAAGAGGATATTATCTCAAAAATTAATCTCAAAAAGATAGGTAAAGCAAAAAGATAGGTAAAGCAAAAAGATAGGTTAAGCAAAAAGATAGGTAAAGCAAAAAGATAGGTAAAGCAAAAAGGTTAGATTTGAACAAAATTATATTCATAAAAATTACAGTCAAAAAACTACGGAATGCGAAAGATCTATCTCTTCCTTTTTTCTTCCCTTTCGCTTTCCTTTTTCTTTTACTTCTGGATGATTATCGTGAGGATATCTTCATCCTGCATGACATGTTCAATTCCGACTCTCTGCCCAGGGTGTTTTGCAGACGGACCCCAGATCTGGGCATAACGGAACTTCCTGCGGAAATCACGGTGCAGACGGTCACAGATCTGGCCTATGTTTGTCCTGCTCATAACTATAAGAGGCTCTTCCATGTCTGCTGGTCCTCCCTGAGGTTTCAGGTAGACTCGAATAAAGCCAAGGCAGTCGTAGATAGCGTCCTTGAGCTCCTCGATATTAATGCCTTTATGGGCTGAGATAAAAATCGAGTTCGGGTATATTTTCCGGCATTCTTCTATCAGCTGGGGGTAGGCAAGGTCAACCTTGTTGATCGCGATCAAAGAGCGAACATAACTCCGGTTTTCCAGGACTACATCAATAAGCTGGTCCACAGTGATATTTTCCCTTATAAGGACATGGGCATTGTGGATTTTGTACTCATCCAGCACGGCTTTGATGGTCTCGTCATCGAGGTCAAGATCGACGGTTGAGTTAATCTCGACTCCCCCCCTGTCCCTTCTTTTGATGGTAACGTCAGGGGGCACTTCATCCACACGGATTCCTGCCTGGTAAAGTTCGTCCATAAGCACTTCATAGTGCTTGGGCTGGAAAACGTCGAGCAAAAAGATAACCATGTCGGAGTTTCTTATGACTGATATAACTTCTTTCCCGCGTCCGCGCCCTGAAGATGCGCCTTTTACGAGACCGGGTACGTCAAGGAACTGAATTGTTGCGCCTTTGTGATCAAGCACGCCAGGCACGACTGTAAGGGTTGTGAATTCGTATGCAGCTACCTCTGATTTTGCGCCCGTAACTTTGTTCAGAAGAGTGGATTTACCTACCGATGGGAAGCCCACGAGAGTTACGGTCCCGTCTCCCGATTTCTTGACCGAGTAGCCGTCTCCTCCTCCCTTTGAGGAGGCTTTCTTCTCAATTTCATCCCGCATGCGGGCTATCTTGGCTTTCAGCCTGCCTATGTGGTGAGAAGTTGCCTTATTGTACTGGGTCTTTCGGATTTCGTCTTCTACTTCCTGTATTTGCTCCTGTACGCTGCTCATCTGGAACCTGCCGATTTCGGGACTAAAGAAATGATTGTCATAGCACTTTAAAAATGAAACCGCATTCAAACGGTCTCTATAAACCTTTTTTGATCCAAAACAGATCCGTTATCTGGATATTTTATTCTGAATAGTTGGATGCAATATATATACCTATGGAATGATTTTTCTCGCTACTTAATGGTTTTTACTGATAACATTATTTTATTTTCTCGCTACTTAATGGTTTTTACTGCTTGAATTATTTTGTTGGTATGAAATGATTTCTATTGATTGATCAGGAAATGATGAAATTGGGTGATTATTTATATATCTCAATAAGTATAATAATATTTAAACCTTCTTGATGGGGATCCCTCTGGCAAATATACATAACAAATGCCTTTATTCAAAAGAAATAATCTCTCCAGTTCTCTCATATGCCTGCAGCCCTGCCGGAAGCTTTGACGCAAATTCTGAGGAGCAAAGGGTTTGCAGGAATTTTTGGACTTCCGGGACGTCTAGCACCTCTTTTCTGACCAGAAAGTCATATTCTTCTTCTGCAAATT
>JBFHIK010000381.1:0-2918 GCA_041596555.1 Methanosarcina sp. | reverse complement strand
TTTTGAGTAGAGCAGATGGATACGAATATGCCACAGAGCATTTGGAAGTTGACGGAATTCCTCCTACGACTGAAGTCATAGGCATCCTTCCTTAATTTGTCGTGATTTCAGGATTTTTTTAAAAAAAGTGAACTCATTTCCATACTTAATTCTTATCGATTATTTCGGTGCCTGAATGAAAAAACCATTGAAAGAGTCTCAAAAGCAGGAGGATCAAATGAATCCTGGCCAGAAAAATCCAGACGTTTCCGGACTGGAACCTGAAAATTCAGGCCAAAATGAACCGGGTGGAGCAAAGCTAAAGGATTGGATGGACAGGCAAAATCCTGTCAGGACAAAGGCTGAAAAAGTTCACCCTACCCTCTGGATCCAGGGACAGAAGAGTTCTTCCCTTGCAGGAAAAACTATTGTCCTTGGAGTTACCGGGAGTATCGGAGCGGTCAGGGTAGTTGAACTTGCAAGGGAACTGATCCGGAACGGGGCAGAAGTCCATGCAGTCATGACCGATGCTGCAAAGCATATCCTGCACCCTGACGCCCTGCACTATGCTACCGGAAACCCTGTGATTACGGAACTTGGAGGCAGGGTGGAGCACGTGGAATTTTGCGGGTTTAAGGGCAGGGCAGACCTCCTCCTGATAGCGCCGGCAACAGCAAACACCATAGGAAAAATCGCATACGGAATAGATGATACCACAGTTACCTCTTTTGCAACAACAGCGCTTGGCTCTGGCATTCCTGTCATGGTTGTTCCCGCAATGCATGAGTCCATGTACAGGCACCCGGCTGTGGTTGAAAATGTAGCGAAGTTGAAAGGCTGGGGGATTTCCCTGGTAGGGCCGAAGTTCGAAGAAGGCGTTGCAAAAATTATCTCAAACGAAGAAATAGTGCTTGAAGTGGAAAGGGCGCTAGGGAACCGGAGCCTCGAAAACCGGAAAGTGCTTATAACAGGCGGCTCCACTGCAGAACGCCTTGACCCTATCCGTATCCTCACAAATCGGGCCTCCGGAAAGACGGGCAGGGAACTTGCCCTTGAAGCTTACCGAAGCGGAGCTGATGTGACCCTTGTGCACAGGGACAGGCTCGGGCTTGCAGGGATCAGGGAGGTCTTTGCCGAAAGTGCCGCGGAAATGACCGAAGCCGTGCTCTCGGAACTGGAAACTGGATATGATGTCCTGATAAGTTCTGCAGCAATTGCAGATTATACAGCCGAGCCTTCTCCGGAGAAGATCAAATCAGGAGGAGAGTTTGTGCTCAAACTGAAACCCACTCGAAAACTGATTAGAGAGTGCAGGGAAAAACACCCTGAACTGGTGATCATAGGTTTTAAAGCCGAAACAGGAGTCGGGAAGGAAGAGCTCCTTAAAAGAGCCGCTGCAACCCTTGAAGGGACAAAACTCGATATGATTGCAGCAAACGATGTAGGAAAAGGTGGAATGGGTACTGAAGAGAATGAACTTTACCTGCTGGGGCTGGGAAAAAGCGAACCCAGGCATGTCAGCGGAAACAAGCGCAAACTTGCAGCCTGTATCCTTGAGGAGGTAACCGGGATTTTAAACTCACGACAGGCCCTCTGAGAACCTGATTGGTTTCTGGGAATTAAAACCAACAAATGGAGCTGGTACAGTACCTGATCTGCTATCGGCTGATTCTGCAAATTGTCCTGCACAATTTCTACAAAACAGAAATTTCTATAATCGGAATTTCTACAAAACAGAAATGAACTTTGAAAAATAGCTTAAACAATAAAAAAGGCGTTTTCCATGTATACATATGAGAGTGAAGGGGCTGACTTTTTAGCAAAAGCATATGCTCCAGGGCATATAACAGGTTTTTTCCAGATTCATGAGCATAAAGACCCCCACCAGAAGGGATCTACAGGCTGCGGAATTGTTCTGAATGGAGGAGTTACAACCGAAGTAACGGTTGGAAAATCCGTGGAAAAGACCGAGATCTTCCTCAATGGAAAGAGAGTTGAAGGCAGAACCACCCGCACAGTGATAGATATGTTAACCGATGTGCCTTTATGAGTAAAGAGCTGGGCAGAAATCCCGATTGGGTGCGGGTTTGGAGCCTCGGGGGCAGGAGCACTCGGGGCAGCTTATGCTCTAAACAGGGCGCTTTCCTTAAATAAAACTGCAAACCACCTGACTGAATACGCTCATGTAGCTGAAGTCGTTAACTGCAGCGGACTTGGAGACATTGCTGCCCAGTCCAATGGCGGAGTGGTAATCAGGCTGAAGCCCGGCGGACCTGAATTCGGAAGCATAGACAGGATTCCAGCTCCTGAAGCAAGAGTTTTCTGCATTGCATTAGGGGAGATTTCTACAGACTCTGTCCTGAAAGACGAGGTTGCAGCAGGAAGGATTAATGCTGCTGGAAAAGCCGCAATGTCCGAACTGCTTAAAAAACCAACTCTCGAAAACTTTATGCATCAGTCAAAAGACTTTGCCAACAATACAGGCCTCATGAGCAGTACGGCAAAGGATGTAATTGAGGTTGCACATGCAAGTGGAGGAATGGCTTCCCAGGCAATGCTTGGAGATACGGTTTTTGCCATCGCCCCCTACACCCAGGAGTTCCCGCTCTACGAAGCTCTTCAGGAATTCGGGCAGGTTATGGAATACGGCATCGGGACCTGTGTACCGAGATTGATGTATGAGTGATTTTTCCCTGTCAACTACCCCACCTGCCTTCTGATGAAGGCAAGGAAAGGGCTTCTTGAGTCATCCCTCGGAACCATTGTCCCCAGGTCAGCCCTCGAAACCATTGCACCCAGGTCAGCCCTCGAAACCATTGCACCCAGGTAGTCACTCGGAACCATTGTCTCCAGGTCAGCCCTCGGAACCATTGTCTCCAGGTCATGCAGGCTCTACCCCGTGTTCCACAGGTTTCAGTGTTTTTATGGAGCTGCCTTTA
>JBFHIK010000380.1:0-2919 GCA_041596555.1 Methanosarcina sp. | reverse complement strand
TTTATGATACTGTCTAAATAATAACATTTTAATATCAAGATACCTATATTAAGTTGTTTATAAATTTCATTAAATATCCTCTTGTTCTCTTTTGTTTTGCCCTTATGGTAGTTATAAGCCCCTGGTGATTGAGAGTGGATCCTTCATGCCTGATAAAAACAATCTTCTTATCTGAAAAACGAAAAAATGTACTGGTTCTTCTGTTGAATGAAGGGCCAAAGAACATCGATGAAATAAAAGAGGTTCTTGATGTCAATTCAAGTGCTCTGATGCCCCAAATTAAAAAACTTCTTAAATGGGGCCTTGTAACCTGTGACCCCTTTAACGACATGTATCAGTTATCTGATATGGGGGTTCTTATTGTTGAAAAAATAGAGGACTTTTTGAATATTATCAACATTTATGCAGAAAATCATGAGTACTGGGAAACTCGTGACCTTAGCGAGATCCCGTATCATATGAGAAAAAAGATTGGAAACCTGAAGCACTGTGAACTTCTGGAAGCAGACCGAGAATGCCTCTTTGAGTTCCATCCGAACGTTGTCGAAAATATTCTTGCCTCAAAATATGTTATGATGGCAAGCTCCACCTTTCAGCCGCAAACAGTCAGCATTTTTTCAAAACTTCTCCTGAAAAACGCAAAGATATCTTTCGTACTTATGGAACAGGTTTTTGATAAGTTTCTTGTCGATTTTCCTGACCAATTTAAATGTTTCCTCGCCCATGAAAACATGAGTGTTTCCATTCGTAATGGACATATTGGCCCTCTTACTCTTGTTGTAACTAATACCTTTATGGCTCTCTGGCTCTTTGATAAGAATGGGCGGTTTGACGGGACTATGCTTATAAGTTATGAGGAGAGCGCCCTCAAATGGGGAAGGGAACTTTTCACTTATTACTCCAGCATTTCAAATCTGGTTTATATTGACCCTGATTCCAAAAAAATGGAGTTCACGGGATATAATATCACAAAAGCCAATAAATTCTAATTTTTTTAGAATTTTTTGTTTTTATCTGTATATTTCTCTCGATTCAATTTTTTGCAGTCCTTTATTAGCTTGCCTTATCCCGCCTGCGCACAATAAAAATAAACGAAATCATTGCCGGATTGGGTACTCTGATCCCTGGATCTCAACTATGTATCAGGGGACTACCCAATTTTAATTTTTAAAGAAATATTTTTACATATTAATATATACATCTCCAAGCTCTCAAAGTGTCTAACAATTTTTAGAAAGATTTATATCCTATATTTACATAAGTTAAATTGCATTATCCTCATAAAATAATTTATAAAGATGTGTACTATATTAAATTGAGAATATTTATACCCCCAGTGCTTCGATTTCAAATTATATACATAAAACTGGATTTTAATATTAACACTGGTTAATGAGTTCCCATAAAAGAACCGCAGATTGGCATGGATACACATGGATTGAATCCATCTGTGTTCATCTGTGTTTATCCGTGGTTTATTGAGAATATATGGAATCGATGCACTAGTTATTTGCCAGGTGGCTAATTGCGGTTTGCAATTAATAGGTATATGTCTGATACTCTGGGCTGGCTGGTCAGTTCAGGTAATAAAAACGGATTTGGTTCATAATTCCCCTGATGTACATGAATAATGGGATTACGACTTGTTGTTCCCAGAGGTAGAGGCTGCTGCCCTCCTGCCAGAAAAGGATTCTTGAGGGTGGTTTTCTTGTCCATTAATTGAGGATAAAATAGATAAAACTGAATCAGTTCAAGAGGTGAGGTGAAAAGCAGTTTTGCATGTAAAAACTGTAAATCTCTTACAGTATCGTTTTATTTAATGTGTAATCATTAATTAATTTCAGGGTTTCTAAACTGTTTATGAGATTGTGTTTTTACTAACCGGGATCCACTACAACTCCTGCAAACTTTAAAATGTTATTAAATATGATATACTATTCACTGTTGATACTTGTACAACGATGGGCAACCAGATAATTAATTGAGGAGGTAAAATAATTTGGGGAATATCATGGTAAAACCCTGGGTCGTAGATCTGGTTTTTATGCACATTTTGTTCATTGTGATCCTGTGTATAGTCTACTATTTCATCGTACCAGTAATAGTTCCGCGTTGATTGCAGAGTAAATGAATATCAGACTAAAGGTATCATCTTTAAATTCAAGGGAGAATTTTCCAGCCAGAAAAATATGCAACAATTCTATCGTACATTTATGATGTTAAATGTGCCTTTTGAGCATGTTTTTCATACCTGGTTATATTCTTAAATTTTCAGTAAATATGTGAAATTTACTTTTACCCCTACAATTTGAAGATGATACGACTAAAGGGTTGTTTATACTCAAAAAGGATATAAATTCGGATTCAAGGTGGTCTCAAGTGATAGATGGAATGAAATCTCAGATAGGCGACAATAGCGCGAAAAAAAGGAAACAAGATCCGACTAATGAGGATGACAGACCAAACGGAATGAGGACAAAAGGTTACTATCTCGACGTGATCTTCATTCAGTTTTTGCTTCTGTTACTTCTTTATGGAGTCGCTAAATTTGTTGTGCCGATGCTTTCTTGAAGTTCTTCAATTTGACTGAAAAAGGTGCTGGTTTTCTTCGGTGAAGTTTTTCTATTTCTTCCCGAAGCAGTACCACTCTATTTTAATTGGGTTTTTCTTACATTCAGGTTCGTTAATTAATTCTTTTTGGCTCTGGTTTCTTCCAGGTTCTGAGTCATTTTGCTCATTTACTCTCTGCACAGGTATCTATTTCCAGGTCCTTTTCTGATTACGTATCTTTTCCTCCATTTTGAATGTCCTGTAACTCTTCCTTCCTGTAATTCTTCCTTCCTGTAACTCTTCCTTCCTGTAACTCTTCCTTCCTGTAATTCTTCCTTCCTGTAATTCTTCCTTCCTGTAACTCTTCCT
>JBFHIK010000379.1:0-2950 GCA_041596555.1 Methanosarcina sp. | reverse complement strand
TCCGCACTTTGCGTTCCCGACCTCTCCTACACCGTCGCAGTTCTCAATGCTTCCCATATTTCTGGGGTTTGAAAAATGGTCCATCACTTTAGCGCTGTAATCCATGAATTGGTCTCCAATACTGTTTTTTGATTTTTCCGATTTCTATTCCGATTTCTAAAACGGTTTACGTTTCCGGGCTCATTTTTACTCAAAGAGTCCTGTATTCCTGAGGGGTCAGTGGGGACATATTCCTGAGCTTCTGCACAATCTCGGGCAGAACCTCAAGCACCCTGTCCACCTCTTCCAGGGTATTCATCCTTCCAAGGCTCAGCCTGAGGGAGCCGTGGACGATTTCGTGTGGGACCCCGCAGGCTGTAAGCACGTGCGAAGGTTCGAGTGAAGAAGAATTACATGCACTCCCCGTGGATGCAAAAATCCCTTTCGCATTCAGGAGCAGCAGAAGGGACTCACCCTCTATGTATTCAAACGTGACATTTACGTTGTTTGAAAGCCTCTCTGTGGGGTGCCCGTTGAGGTGGGTTTTCGGGAGTTTCAGAAGCCCTTTAATCAGGTTCTCTCTCATTTCCAGCAGGGTTTTATTCGTTTCTTCAATCTCCCCGGTTGCAAGCTCTATAGCTCTTCCAAGCCCCACGATGGCAGGGACATTCTCGGTGCCTGCCCTGCGTTTTCTTTCCTGAGCCCCTCCGTGGAGAAGAGCTTCTATTTTTGCCCCTTTTCGTATGTAGAGGGCTCCGCATCCCTTTGGCCCTTCGAACTTGTGCCCTGAAAGGGACAGGAGGTCTATATTCATTTTTTTGACATCGATAGGGACGTGGCCTATCGCCTGGACCGCATCCGTGTGGAAATATATCCTGTTCTCCCTTGCGATTTTTCCGATTTCTTCAACAGGCTGAATTGTCCCTATTTCATTGTTTGCAAAAATTATGGAAATAAGTATCGTGTCCTCTCTGATCGCATTTTTCAGTTCCTCAGGGGACACCCTCCCGTATTTGTCCACCGGCAGGTATGTTACCTCGAATCCCTGTCCTTCCAGCCAGATACAGGTGTGAAGGACTGCATGGTGTTCGACTGACGAGGTGATTATGTGATTTCCTTTTTTTCTGTTTGCAAAGGCTGTCCCCTTTATTGCCCAGTTATCTGACTCGGTGCCTCCTGATGTGAAATATATCTCATTTTCTTCAGCACCTATTGCATCTGCAACCTTTTTTCTTGCCTTTTCGATTGCATGTTTTGAGATTTTTCCAGGCTCATAGATGGAAGAGGGGTTTCCGAAGTTTTCTGTAAGATAGGGGAGCAGCTCCTCAACAACTTCTTTCCTTGTAGGAGTTGTAGCAGAGTTGTCCATATAAATGGTCTTGTTTTGAACTGTCACACTTACACCTTCACAATTGTGATCATTATTAACAATTGTGACTACTTAAGTTTTTTCCTGAAAAATTCCCTGATAGAAAAGACGAAACCTCTAAAATTTAGCAGTTACCTTGAAATTATTGACTCTAGGAGATATCTTATTATTATTCTTTGTACTGATAATAAATATATATCTATATCAGGTATATCCGTTTTCAATTGTAAATATCAAAAAGTGATGGTAACTATGGAAACTCCGTGTCAAAAGATTGTGTGGGATCTGGTCCCCGCAATAAGGGCCAGTCTTGCAATCGAACTTGTAAATAAAGGACAGTCACAGGCAGCTTCCGCAAAGCTGCTGGGGATTGCCCCGTCGGCAGTTTCCCAGTATATTTCGGGAAAAAGAGGATACAGGATCGAATTCCAGGGCGAGACGAAAGAATTGGTTGAAAAACTTGCTCAGGACTTAATAGACAATAAAGTCGACGACTTTGTACCAAGGATCTGCAAGATCTGTACAAGTGCAAGAGGAATTGGAGGCAGCTGTGGTAGCAACTGTGTTACCGGGGAGCCGGCAGTTAAAAAGAAGAAAAATAAAAAGTGAGCTGAAAACAAAAAGTGAACTGAAAGAAATGAAATATTCTGTTTTTTAATAAGTTCACTTTAAATAAGTCTATTTTAAAACGTCCATCTCATTCTGACATCCACCGTACTGACTCTTCTATGTTCACCTTCTATGTTCATCTTCTATGTTCATCTTCTATGTTCACCTTCTATGTTCATCTTCTATGTTCATCTTCTATAATCACGCCTCGATGTCTTTTTAGGCTCTTAGTTTTCCTTTTCAGTTCATTACATTACACGGTCTGCTCGATAACTTTATATTTAAGATCATATATACTTCACAATTGTGAATTTTCCCTGTGTACTCCTGTATTACAGCGTATGATTGATGTTTCTATTCAAGCAGGTCTGAACTATGGGGAACAGCAAATTTGAGGAAAAAGATAAGTGAAAAGGCGAATAAAATGGGGCGAATATACTCTGATATAACCTGGACAATTGGTAACACACCTCTTGTCCGGTTAAACAACATCACTAAAGGTTTGCATGCGGATGTGGTGGTTAAAGTGGAGTCCTTTAACCCTATGGGGAGTGTAAAGGACAGAATCGGACTGGCAATGATCGAAGAAGCCGAACGTGAAGGGAAAATCAAAGAGGGCACCACCATTGTAGAAGCTACAAGCGGCAACACTGGCATCGCCCTTGCAGGAGTATGCGCTGCCCGCGGCTATAAGCTCATTCTTGTCATGCCTGAGACAATGACTCTGGAAAGGAGAAAACTGCTGAACGCGCTGGGAGTAGAGCTTTTCCTGACTCCCGGAGCGGAGGGAATGAAAGGGGCTGTCAGTAAAGCAGAGCAGATGGCTGCAGATGATCCCGAATTTTACTACCTGCCCCAGCAGTTCCAGAACCCTGCAAATCCTGAAGTCCACCGCAGGACAACTGCCGAAGAAATATGGAAAGATACGGATGGCAAAGCGGATGCTATTGTAGCAGGCGTTGGAACAGGCGGGACTATCACGGGTATTGCCAG
>JBFHIK010000378.1:0-2985 GCA_041596555.1 Methanosarcina sp. | reverse complement strand
TCAAAAATTCTCTTTTTTAACATCAAAAATTCTCTTTTTTAACATCAAAAATTCTCTTTTTTAACGATTCCATTTCTTTTTTTAGAGTTCACCGGCTCTTTTGAGTTCAAAAATTCTTTTTAACCAGCCCATGTCCTTTTCTCCATATATCTTTCTCACACACCGTTTATTCTCACACACCGTTTATCACGTCCTTCTCTTTTTTCTCTCATGCCCTGTTTATCACAGATTTTTTAATCACATACTTTAATCTATACCTTTTTATTTTTTAGATCTTAATCACATACTTTAATCTATACCTTTTTATTTTTTAGACCTAATTCATTTTTGGAACATATTTACTAATTAAATTTTAAGCAAGCTTAAAGTAAGCTAGAATTAAACTTTAGATCTAAGCTTTAAGTAAGCTTAAAGTAAGCTTGGACTAAACTTTAAAGTCCATTCTTTAGAAGTCTATTTTTAAGGGGTTACTTTTCGGATTGAGAAAGTTACTTTGCAAATTCGAAGAAACAAAGCGAGAGTGGAGAGAGTGAAAACATGAACAGACAAAAAACCAATTATTTGATAGACCTTATCCTGACAACGCTATTTTTTGGGATCTCAGGCACGGGGCTTTTCATGTATTTTTTCATACCATCGGGAGTCCAAAGAGGTAGATTCATTGTGTACATGGGGCTAACAAAAGCCACCTGGGTCTGGATACACAGCAGAGCCGGAATATTGATGATAATTCTTGTAATCATTCACCTCATCCTGCATTGGAAATGGATCATATGTACTACAAGGAGTTTCTTCAGCAAAGGAAAATGTGAGCTCGAAAAAACAGATTCATGAAACGGAAACCCACAAAATGGAGTTACCGCTTAACAGGAAAAGAAAAAATAGGGAAAAATAGCAGAAAAAATAGGGAAAAAGTAGGGAAAAAATAGCAGAAAAAAATAGCAGAAAAAATAGGGAAAAAATAGACTATAAAGAAGTAGGAAAGAGCTCTGGGAAGCAAAGATGTCGTCTTGCTACCAGAGCACTTTCAGAGAACGACTTGTTACGCTATCAGAATCCCAGTGCGTTGAACCCGGAATGGAGAAGATCCTGCGGATTGAGGCCTGTAACCTGTAGCATTACATATGCTCCAAGGAAAGTACCTATCATACTTCCGATATTGGCAAAGCTGGCCACAAGAAGAACACGCATGAACCTGTTTTTGAACATTTCTTTGAAAGTTTCTATCCCTGCAAGGGCTTTAATATCGTCAGTCGTTGGGCTTCGCTGTTTTGCTTCTACCAGACCTGCGAACCAGCCTGCAGCCATCATGGGGTTCAAAGAGGTTAACCAGGCAACACAGAAGGCTGTAAGGGCAGAATATGGATGTCCTCCTGCCAGCAGGGCGCCGGCTGCGCTCAGGACCCCATTAATGAGGAACCACCACCCGAAAGCTATTAAGAGGAGTTCAAGGGGGGTGCCTGATGCAAGGAGCAATAAAAAAACCAGAAGTGCGAGCCCAACTATTCCAAAACCGACAATTTTACCGATTCCAATGCGTTTCTTCGGAATCTCCATAAGAGTGCTAAGTGCTGGAATGCTCTTTGGGTTTTTAAGGTAGTTAATTATTCCTGGTTTATGTCCTGCTCCAACTACTGCAACAATGGTTTTATTTCCGCCTGCCGCCGCCTTGAGGATGCTCCCTGCAAGGTATGCGTCCCGCTCATCTATGAGAGTTTCAGCCGCAGTTGGGGCAAATTCTCTGAGCTCACTGACAAGGGCTGTGACAACATCCTGTTGAGTCATCTGATCGATATCGATATCGACTCCTTTTCCTACTCCTATCAAGCCGCCTATGAGAGAACCGAGCATTTTAATTTTTTCCAGGAATTTCATTCGGCCCCAGAAACGCTGGAGCGTCACCTGAATGTCCCTGTCAATTAAAGCTACTCTGGCTCCTGATGCTTCTGCTTCCTCGATTGCAGAAATCATCTCAGAACCGGGTTTTACACCCATGTCTTCACCTATTTTTTTCTGCACATAGGCGAGCAGCCAGTTGACAAGGTAAAAGTATACCTTTCCTTCACTGAGAATTTCCTTTATTGGAAGCTGATTCGTCTCCTGGACGTTTCCTTTCAGAGAATCATAACGTGCCCGACAGAGCTCGATGGCTACAATATCGGGTTTAAGTTTCCTGATAGTATCCCTGACTTCAGCCACGCTCTTTTCCGAAACATGTGCCGTACCTATGAGCACAACCTTTGAAGGCTGAAATTCGGCAGCAGGATTGTTTCCATCTGGAAACGGAGGCTGAAAAGAAGAAGAAACTGAAATTTCCGAAGCTGAATCAGGAAGAGGTTCCGCAATAAGCTCGGAACTTATATCGAGCTTCACTTCAACCTCTTCGGTTTCTGCTACAGATGGCATTATAGAAGCCCTGGTTTCCTCTGGCTTGTTGATTGAAGAATCAGAAAGCTTAGACTTTCCGACAGAAACATTATCTTCCGTGGATTCAGTTATAAGTTTGTCCATAGAGTATATTGACTCCTGAGATGAACTATGAAAATTGTATTCAGGATCCTTGTCCTGGGAATCTGTAATTTTAGACCTATCCATTATCAGTCTCTCTGTTGCGGCAGATTAAAAGTGACGGATAAAAATGTATGGATCAAAGCATTTCACTATATTTCTAAGTTCAAATATTGCTAAGAGCATTTCATTGTATTGCTAATGTACTGCTGACAGTACATTATGCTACTTTCAAGCCCATTGTCAGAATACGTTATTTATCCATTATACCTTTATCCATTATACTTCCAAATTTTAAACACTTACTGCCGTGAATTCTAAGATATCAAGTGAACGATTTAGCACACAGGTAATTTAATATATGGTATAATTAAGCCATACACAGTAAATAAGTTACATATGTTATATAACTGATCTATAAAAAACTGATCTGTAAAAAACTGATCTGTAAAAAACTGATCTGTAAACAATCAATCT
>JBFHIK010000377.1:0-2988 GCA_041596555.1 Methanosarcina sp. | reverse complement strand
TCAAAGGAAAAAGTAACAGGATGCTCGGTAGATGAATTTTCCGAAGCGATTCCACCCGAGCTTGGGGACGTTTTCAGAAAAGTGGACCGGCAGCTGCTCCAGAGAGGAGGAAGCCAGGTTTACGAGTCCAGAGTCCTGTGCTCTGACGGGATAGTCCGACAGTTCCTTTTCAATAAAGCCGTATACAGGAACCTTAATGGAACTGTGGAAGGGCTTGTAGGAACAATGCTTGATATAACCGGGCTCAAACGTACCGAAGAGAACCTGTTAAAGAGTGAAGAAAGATATCGGCTGGCTGCCGAACAGACAGGGCAGATGATATACGAATTTGACCTTCAAAATGGACATGTTGAATGGGCAGGAGCAGTCACGGAACTTACGGGCTACAGCTACAACGAGATGCAGGAGTTTACTTACTATGACTGGCTTTATCACATTCCCTCCGAAGAGCGCAGAAGAGTACAGCAGGCATTTAAGAGGTGCTGGAACACAGGGGAAAAATTTAATGAAGAATTCAGGTTCCGGCGGAAAGATGGAAGCTATTTTTTCGTGGAAAACAAAGGTGTCTATCTGAGGGATGAAGAAGGCTGTGTATGTAAAGCCCTTGGAGTGATGAAAGATATTACTGAAATCAAACTTTCCTCGGAAAAACTGAAGGAAAGCGAAGAGCTCTACCGTTCATTCTTACAGAATTTTAAAGGGATCGCATTTAAGGTAGACAGGGATTTTACCCCTCTATTTCTGGAAGGAGCTCTTGAGGAAATAACCGGATACACAGAAGAAGAATTTCTCTCCGGCAGAATAAATTTGCCTGATATCATTTATCCGGAAGACAGGCCACTATTCTATATAACCCGGAAAAAAATGAGATTTTCCCCGAACTCCATTATGGAACATGAGTACAGGCTCAGGCGGAAAGATGGAACTGTAAATTGGGTTCATGAGTTAATCCACAACATCTGTGCCGACTCAGGAGAAACCGAATTTATCCAGGGCTATGCTTATGATATTACTCAGAATAAAAAAGCCGAGGAAACCCTTGCAAAAGCCGAAGCTATCGGTATGAGGGAAATTCACCACCGGATCAAGAATAACCTTCAGATAGTTTCGTCCCTGCTCAGCCTTCAGGCTGATAAGTTCAAAGATAAAGATGTTATTGAAGCCTTCAGAGAAAGCGAAAACAGGGTTATCTCCATGTCCATAATCCATGAGGAGCTTCATAAATCAGAAGACACAACAAGCATAGATTTTGCAGCCTATCTCAGGAAACTGACCTCTGATCTTCTTTACTCTTACAGGGTCGGAAACGAGAACTTCCGGCTTGTTCTTGATATAGGCAATATCTTCCTCGGAATCGACACAGCAATTCCCCTCGGAATTATAATCAACGAACTTTTCTCAAATTCCCTGAAATATGCATTTTCGAAAGGTAGCGAAGGGGAGATACGGATCTCACTTTACAGGAAATCTGAAACTCTGGAGCCCGGGAGTGCAGCCGAAAGAGGAACCGGTATAACAGACTCAGGGATATACTCCGGATTTACACTGGTTTATTCGGATAATGGGGGACGTTTTCCCGAAAATATCGATTTTAGAAACCCCGAAACCCTTGGGTTGCAACTTGTGAATGCTCTGGTCGAACAGATAGATGGGACAATTGAACTTGAGAAAGGAGAGGAGACAAAATTTACTCTCAGGTTCGATGATAAGGGGCTCCCTGGAAAGAGCTGATAAAGGCTGGTTAAAATGAGGGCACATCAAAACGAAGTTTGTCTTTTCCAAATTCTTTTTTATTGTGTTTTAAGTTTTCTTAATAGTATTGATAGGCGGTCGTATAGAATAGGCGGTCGTATAGAATAGGCGGTCGTATAGAATAGGCGGTCGTATAGAAGGTCATTGCTTTCTTTGCAGCACCTTGCACCACTTAAGTCCGCCTGTACATTGCAGATAAAAACGAAATTATTAGCTGCACCAGGATCTCGAGTCCGGAATATCAAGCGTGTGATCCGGGTATTAGCTTAAATGGATCTGAATTGCACGGACCCGGGATTATTTATGGGAAAGACAATATATGGACCTGCCTGTATCGAAACAAAGCACACACTTATTTCTATATCGAAATCATTTGAAACTGGATAAATTAAATCCAGTTATAAAATTCAGAAAAAGTACGAAAATTCAGAAAAAGTACGAAATAAATTGAAAGATTAATTCATTCAGGTGAGGATAGGCGAATTGTGCATGCTTATAGGAATTGATGTAGGGGGCACCACCACGGATGCGGTGCTTATCCGGAACGGAGAAGTATATAGTACGACCAAGGTTTCAACCGAGCGAGGGAATCTTCTTAAGTCTCTGCTCAATGCCCTTGATGATGTCAGCAGAGGAGTTCCTCCAGGGCAGCTCGAAAGGGTGGTTTTCAGTACAACAGTAATAACAAATCTTATTGCCGAGGGCAAAACTGACCGTGTGGCTCTGCTGCTCATTCCGGGTCCGGGCGTTAACCCTGAAAGTTATGTTTTTCCAGACAGTTTCTACCTTAAAGGAGCTATGGACTTCAGGGGAAGGGAGATCCAGCCCCTCGATGAAGCTGAGGTCCGGGAAACAGTGAGCCTAATTCGGGAACAGGGTTTTTCCAGAGCTGCCGTGGTAAGCAAATTCGGACAGAGGAACCCTTCCCACGAACTCAGGATAGAAGAAATCCTCAGGGAAATGTATCCGGACTGCAAAGTAGAGCTCGGGCATAAAGTTTCAGGAAAACTGAATTTCCCTAGAAGAATCGCAACCTCCATGCTGGCCTCTGCAACAGGGGAACGTTATCAGGCGTTCGTTGCAGAGATCACAAAAGCTCTTGAGGAAAGGGACATAAGGGCTCCCGTATACATCCTTAAAGCCGACGGAGGGACTCTGCCAATTGAAAAATCCGTAGCGTTCCCTGTGGAAACTATTTTTTCGGGTCCCGCAGCAAGCACTATAGGAGCTCTCGCC
>JBFHIK010000376.1:0-2991 GCA_041596555.1 Methanosarcina sp. | reverse complement strand
CGTACTAATATGCCTGCGGTAAATTTCTTCCTGCGCCTTGAATATGAACGAAATACAAGCTGTTTCAAGGTCCCCATAATAAAAAGGTTCAAATTTCAGAGATAAACTCAAACCTTGGAATTTTTCTCCCCTCAACTTCAATTAATTCAGTAAACATCTCTTTTGGCCGTACCCACATGCTGTAGTCATCATATAAACATTGGTAGACAACAACCTCTTCTCTTGTTTCTGAGTGTGTCGCCTGACAAATAACTTTATATTTCTTGTTTTTATAATGTTTGTAAATACCAGGTTTAATATCTGACATAATTTTTCATATAATTTTTATGGAGATAATGCTCCGTATCTGTGGCGTGCTGCAGGCCACGGCCGTTTGTTTGTGCGTAGTTTGGTGTCACCACGATCGCGTGATTATCCTTGTCTGATATTACCATATTTGCAACAAATATTCCCTCGCTGGCCCCGGCAAAGCAGAGAATCTCCGACGCCTTGCGATTAACGCAGGTTGAGGAAATAGGTTCAAGAAGGTCTGGCGCGCCGAATGTTTCTGTGTAACCGAGCGACATCTCTTCGAATTGCTCTCGCTCCTCAGGGCTGGCCATTGTTCTCTTTTAAAGTCTGACCTATATCGAAAATATTGTGACAGGAAGGGCAAATAAATAACCACTTCATAACATTGCCTTCTTTTTTTAACATAGTGTGAAATCCATCCTCATATCCACAAGATGGACAGATTTTAAATTCATTCTCCATTTGGACCTTAATAATCTTATAATTCACTGAAGCCTCCTTTTCATATTTTATAATTGGGCTAATTTTTTTGATGCATAATCGCGGTGCTGACGCAGTCGGCAAGAACGTCGCTGATCAGCCGCGCGGCTTTTTGCGTCGGCTAAATTAGCATTGTTCTGTTTCATCGATCATGTTTCTCCTTAGTTCCTGACGAGTCTGTAGGAAAAGTTATTTTCGAATCATATTTGTCCCAACGCCGTCAGTCTCTACAACCAGAAGGGGAGTATGGGTGATGTGCCAGGAGAGTCCCCGTATGTAGTGTCTGTGCGCTTTCGGCATACACAAATTTGGTAACTATTCGATCCGAATGTCCTTGCCCTCGGCTTCCATCAGTTTGGCAAATTTGGTCCAGGAAAGGCGTTTTTTATTTACCGAATTGCCGGCCGGAACCCACTCAATGTTGCCCTTGCTGATAAGGGCAGTTCCCAGCTTGTGCCCATCCTTTTTGACTTCGATCGTCACGTCCTTGTGGAGGACGAACCTGGTGGAAATATCCATCGTGACTTCATGTGCCATGACATTCTCCTTTGCAGGTTGAACCGTAACAAAATCGGCAGCGATTTTTGCCGTTGCTTCATTGGCAGTGTTTATTCTGCTTCGCTTCCTGTATAGATCAGCTATCTTCAATAGATTTTAAATTTTTATCATCCTTTTTGAGGATGGTCGTGGTTTCGGACTCATGATCAAAGACAATAAAGGCATCTTGAGCTTTAAGTTGCAGCAACACCTGGGCAATTTTAGTGTCAAGTGACATCTCGTCTGCGCCATAATCCGTACCATTACGGGTTATAAATTCTTCAACGACAGCCTTCAATATTTCCGGGCTCAATTGATCATATGGAATTTTAACAGCGTTCATTTTTATAATAGAGAAGGTTAGGGAGAACAAACAACAGGAAACCTTGAACAACCAGTATTTCGACCATCTTCTTCGTTACAGTCAAAAAATTATCCTCGCAATATCAAATATATAGCTCCGGTAATTTTTTTCCTGTGCCTCGAATATGAGCGAAATACAAGCTTTTTCAAGGTCCCTGGCAGAGTTCGACTTCTCCCACGGGAAAAGATCGATTGAACTCTGCTGATTAAAGGAACTTATGCAATTATTGTCAGCGAAAAAAACAGCAGTTCCTGAACGCTCATGTGAGAGAAATCATCCTCTTTTGCAGCGAACCTTTTCACAAACCAGTATTCGATTGCCGACAAATGCCCAGATCAGAAGCTGTGTTTATACAGACCGCCTGTGGGCCGAAGCGGGGGAATTCGATCGGAAAAAACAGCTGCTGACCATACAGGTAAGGGAGTCCTACGTCGGCGAGTCCTTTGTGCTTCTTACTGATGAATTTGTAAGATCGCTGCAACTGCTTTGTGCCGATTTTACAAGTATTGTTGAACTCGGGGCAGGCGTTGGCTGGCTCGGGCACTGGCTCTGCAAATACGGCATCAGTATGCTGACCTCCATTGATAACAAAACCTGGCCTGATTTCCCGCAGGGGCGGTATCTTGATATTGTCCAGCAAATGGATTCCCTGGAATATCTGCAGCTTCATCCTGAAGTCGATCTGTTTATCCTCGCCTGGCCTGAAGAGAATGACCTGGCCTCCCGCATCTGGCAGGCCCTGCATCCTGGCCAGTATCTTTTATATATAGGCGAGGACAAAGGCGGCTGCACGGCTGACAATATTTTTTTTGAGCTTATCCATGGCCACGAAGTGGAACATCATGGTACCAGGAAAATGAGAGAATCATTCCTCTCCTTTGATGATTTTCACGACCAGCCCCATCTTTATCAAAAAGCATGATGGGAACATCGAATAATCGGTCCTCTTCTTCGTTACAGTCAAAAATTTATCCTCCGACAAAGCGAGGGACGAGACGTCGAGATATCAATTATATGCCTGCGGTAAATTTTTTCCTGCGCCTTGAATATGAACAAAATTCAAGATTATTCAAGGTCCCCTTTCGATAGAGGGTTTCGGCGACAACTCCATACGGATGCTTGTGGCGCGGGAACCGGTAATTTCCAGCACTTCGGCCGTCGTCCCCCCATCAAGCTCAATCCGATCCCCAACGCTCAGCACCTGGCCTGTCTTTTCCGTTAACAGTCCCGACAGAGTCTCAGCTTCCATACTGCTGAGATGGAGCTTGAGTCGCTGGTTCACGACATCAATTCCAGTTCCGCCGGGAACGATGAAGTTT
>JBFHIK010000375.1:0-3007 GCA_041596555.1 Methanosarcina sp. | reverse complement strand
GCCCGAATTGCGCCTCGGGAGTACGCGGTCCTTTTCGCTGCGCTCAAGAGGACTACTTGAGGAGTTATAGCAGTGAACTTCGTTCAAGCGAACTAAATTTCGATTTATTCAACCCGTACAACCTTATTCGCTGTACCATGTCGTTCCTGTCACGCTCGACGCAGGAGAGCGGCTTTCAGACAAAAAAGAAGAGAAAATAGGAGAAGAAGGAAAAGTAAAAGCTATTAAAAACGCTGTAAAAAACTAACAGATATACACAAGCTTTTTTTTCGTCTATTTTTATACCTTTTGCTTCTGTCTTCTTTTTTGCAGAGCCGTCAGACAAGCTGGCGGAGGCATCCAATAATGAATGAATTTAAAACCGGTTTCTGGGGGTAAATGAAAGTATTTATCGAAAAAGCAGGGGTGTTTTTTTAGTTATTTTTTGCCTGGCAGCAGGCGGTTACAACCCTGTGCGGTAGGGGAAAAATCAAAAAAATACCATTCCCGACGTTTCTGGATAATATCAAACGATTAATAGGGGCCTACCCGGATTTGGTAATCAGTTCTTTCCGGGCTCCTGTATTTAAGCGGAATTTCTCCGGGGTAACATTTTATTCACTGATTTCCTCTACTGGAGGAATATTGAGGATATGGAGTTGGGGAGGTTTGATCCCATTCTTCTGGAATTCTATCCAGGTTCTTGTGTGTACATCGGACTCAAACTTGAATTCATCTCTTAGATCATTTACATATGCTTTGGCCCTTAACCTGGTATAAAACGGGAGAGCTTTGTGAAGCAGGGAAACAGGTCTTTTTTTGGAGATGTAAACATATTTAGAGCTTACAACTGCTTCCCGCAGGATCCTCATTGCGGCCTCTACGTCTGACTCTCCTGCAATATACAGGTCTATTACAACCATCATTTCCGAAGCCCCGGAATTTCCACTGGCAACACTTTCATTGAATATCAGGCTATTCGGGACTGTGACAGCGTTATCATCAGGTGTGACCAGTTTCGTTGCCCTTAGCCCTATATCAGTGACTTCACCATAATTATTGCCAATGGAGATTTTGTCCCCTATCTGGTACGGTTTTTCAAATGTAATTACAATTCCTCCAACAAAGTCTGCAAACAGGTCTTTTACTCCAAAACCAATGGCTGCACCCAGAAGCCCTGTTAGAAGGAAAAGTTCAGGCCCGAAAATCATGAATATTTGCCTGGAAATATAATATAAAGCCACAATATATATTACAAACTTTACCACAGGGATAATCAGTTTTACTTTTACCCTTCCACTCTGGCTCAGTTTATCCGAAAGTTTTGATAAAAGGACGGTAATAATCCTGCCGAGAATGTATGCTATGGAAAAAATGAGGACAATCGTTATGAGAGTTTGTATATCTATAGATAGGATGGTATCCAGAAGCTGCTGCCTGCTTGTTTCTGCATCTGCCATTTACCACACCAGCCTTAGTTTTTTCATATAAGCAACAACGCTGTGAAGGGCTTCAGGCCTGACACGGAAGGAACCGGCTTCATCTTTAAAAATTAGTTCCTGGGTCAGAAGCCGGAAGATAATTTCGTCCACTCTCAATTCAGAACCTATCATATCGGAGATTTCTGTTTTTTTGAGGGTCTGGTATGAAAGGACCAGGCTTAAAACAAAAGCTTCTTCGTATTCAAGCTCTATATTAGATGAAAACTGACCTATATTTTCAGGCTTTATCCGGGGATAATCAAGCCCAAGTTCCCAGAGCCTCCATGCGACGCCCGGGTTGCCTTTTGATTCCAGGTAGATCTTTTCAAATACCCGGTCTTCAATAGTTTGTGTTTCTTTCTTATTCAGGAGGCGGTTCTTAAGGTAAGGGATGTTTATTTTCGGGACCGGAATGAGGATTTTCCTGCCCAGCGAGGACATCTCAAGCGGATATTTTGCCACGTATATGAAAGGCTCTTCTTTTGCCTCTTTATCATTATAAAATTTGATTTCCTCTTTTCCATACCTTTTAAGGATAAAGAGTCTGAGATTTTCCTTATCTAAATCAGGAATGACGACCTGTACCGGAAAATACTTCTCAAGCCCGAAGACTTCGTTTAAGTATCTCCAGGAATAAAGGTTCCAGGTAGTAATAAATAGCCTTTCCTGAGTGCTTATCATGTCCAGAAGCTCATAAAATATGTCAAAACCGCCGGTTTTTTTCCTGTACAGAAAGTGGCAGTTGTCAAGGAGCACTATCCTTTTAGTATCATCAGGAAGGGAAATCTCCTTTTTGTCCCGGACAATTTCGGAAAAAGTGATTCCTGTCGCCCTGCTTGAATTTATTCTCTCTATTTCACCAAGCAGAGTAGTCTTTCCCGAAAGAGGCCCGGCTATTATGGCTATATTCAGTTTTTTCCCAACCTCATAATCAGCAATTGACGCCTGTATCTCTCCGATTTCATCCCGCAATCCAAGAATTTCACCGACGCTGTTTTCTTCAGAACCGTTGTGCTGAGTTTCCAGTGTATCCCCTATTTATTATATTCCTTGTATTGTACTTAATAGATACTGCCGACATTTTTGCCGGAATAGAAGTTATTTTCAGGAACAGGGATTTTTAAAGCAGGCAGGAATCTTTAGACGCTCCCTGGTAAATTAGTTGGTATTGTTCCTGAATGGCCGCAAATGTATATCATGTTCTTTCTTTCCACGCGCCGGGCTCCGCTTGAACCCGCCTGCATACAGTAGATATAAACGAAATCAATAACCGTACTGGGAAATCTGACCCCAGAATATCAACCAGGTAGCTGGGACGACCAAGCTTTAAGGTATATTTAAAAGAAATGAAGTCCTGCTGGAACTTTTAAATATTTATAGCCATTTATAGAATCTGAAAAATATTCTTCAATATTAAATTTTCATTTAACTCATTTATTTACTCTATTTACTCTATTTACTCTATTTACTCTATTTACTCTATTTACTCTATTTACTCTATTTACTCTATTTACTCTATTTACTCTATCAAAAAAAACTCAACCCTT
>JBFHIK010000374.1:0-3013 GCA_041596555.1 Methanosarcina sp. | reverse complement strand
TCCCATGTTATTTATTCAGCCCTCTGATTTAAAAACTTGCCATAATTGTCCACTTTTCAGCCTGCGTGTTCGTCGAATGGGATTTTCCGGTGGCTGTCAGAATAATACTTATATTCTTTACTACTTTTATATTCATCTATGGCATTTAATCTTTTGACCGATCTGCTGATTATTTTTGGTCTTTCGATCCCTGTTGTTTACATTTTTTTCCGGTTGAAGATATCTCCGCTCGTGGGTTTCCTGATTGCTGGCATCCTTGCGGGGCCGTATGGGCTTGGACTGATTCATGAGACTGAGAATATTGAGGTTATGTCCGAAATAGGAGTTGTCTTGCTGCTCTTTACTATCGGGATAGAGTTTTCCCTGCGCGAGCTCCTGAAAATAAAGAGGATCGTGCTTCTGGGAGGAGGGCTGCAGATATCTCTTACGGTTGCTGTTGTTTCTCTTCTCTTATGGTGGCTTGGTTATTCTCCCAGGACTGCGGTTTTCATGGGGCTTATTGTAGCGCTTAGCAGTACGGCTATTGTCCTGAAATTGCTGCAGGAAAAAGGGGAGATCTATAGCGCTCACGGGAGGATAGCACTCGGAATACTTATTTTCCAGGACATAGCTGCGGTTTTGATAATCATCCTTGCCCCGCTGCTTGCAGGAGAGGCGGTGGTCGGAAGCGATCTTCTCGAGCTTTTATTCAGGGGGATAGGGCTTGTCCTTCTCACTCTCGTAAGTGCGCGTTACGTAGTTCCTTTTGTCTTATTCAATGTGGCAAAAACACGCAACAATGAGCTTTTCCTGCTGAGCGTAGTCGTCATAGGGCTTGCTATTGCCTGGATAACTTCCGTATCCGGGCTTTCCCTTGCACTCGGGGCTTTTCTGGCAGGGCTTATTATCTCCGAGTCCGAGTACGCTGCACAGGCTCTCGGGACGGTTATTCCTTTTAAGGACATGTTCATAAGCATCTTTTTTATTTCAACCGGGATGATACTGAACCTTGACCAGATGTTAACTCATCTCCCACTGATTCTTACAGCTACTGCCCTTGTTCTTGTCCTGAAAACCACGGTAAACGCTCTCACCACTTTTCTCATAGGTTTTCCCCTGCATACCATGATCCTGGTTGGGTTTTCTCTGGCTCAGGTAGGAGAATTTTCTCTGGTCACTGCGCAGGTAGGCTTTGAAAGTGGGATATTTTCTGAGACAATCTACCAGGAGTTCCTTGCCGTTACCGTGCTTTCGATGGTGCTAACTCCTTTTTTCACGGATCTGGGATACTATTCTGCAGTTTCCAGCCAGCAACTTTCCCTTCCCAGAATTTTGACAAATAACCGATACAGTTTGCAGGACGGAGGACAGGAAGAAGAGCTTGAGAACCATCTGGTTATAATAGGCTACGGAGTAAGCGGAAAAAATGTTGGAATTGCTGCAAAAAAGGCTTCTATCCCCTATATAGTAATCGAGATCAATCCGGAGACTGTCCGGCAGGAAAAACTAAACGGAGTAAACATCATTTATGGGGATGCCGCTCAAAAAGCCGTGCTTGAACACACAGGCATCAAAACTGCCAAATCAATTGTAATAACGGCAGGCAATCCTGTAAGTACCTGGAAAATCATTGAAGTGGCTAAAAGGCTGAACCCTGATATCCATATTATTGCAAGGACTCACTTCCTGGACAAAATTGATAGCTTTTATGCTTGCGGAGCCGACGAGGTTATCTCGGATGAATTTGAGTGTTCTATAGAGCTTTTCTCCAGAGTTCTGAATAAGTACATGGTCCCGTCTAAAGAGATTGAAAGCATGAATACTCAACTTCGAGCTGATCATTATATGGTGCTGCGCGGCCCTGAAATACAGAGGAAAAATGTATTCGGGCTGTCTCTTGACTTTTCTGATGTGGAGGTCAAAAGTATAAGGGTCGAAAAAAAATCCGGGGCTGCAGGGAAAACTCTTGGAGAGCTTGATCTCCGAAATAAGTATGGGGTTACAGTTATTGCAATTTCCCGAAACCACAGGCTTATGTACGATCTGAGAGCTGGGACGAAATTTAGTCCAGACGATATCCTGCTTGTAATCAGTCCTCCAGAACAACTTGAAGAAATCAGGGAGCTCTTTGAAAATGGTGTATAACAATACCATTTTTCTCACTATTTTTTCTTTGTCTACCAGAATCAGTCGATACTCACTACAACTCTATATTTTTTATATGTTGTAAAGTTATTTTGCTATGCAGATACTAAAGTATCTCACTCTAATTGATTCTAAAGTATCTCACTCTAATTGATTCTAAAGTATCTCACTCTAATTGATTCCGGATTTGTTGTCCTCTTGAGAAATTATTTGATATTACTCGTCTGTTTGTGAGATCGAAAATTTGCCAAAAAATTCTAAATAAGTTCAACAACCCCACAATCTTGTATTATTCAACCGCTCAAAACCACATGCTTTACATCGAAACTCGCTTCGCTCAAGAGGACGACTTTATGGATTTTAGCAGTGAGCTTTGCTCAGGGGACTAAATTACGATTTCTCTGACCCTTACAACCGTATTCGCTTTACCGAGTCTGTCCTGTCACGCTCGACGAAGGAGAGCGGCAGTCCCAAAATAGAAGAAAAAAGAAGTGAAAAAAACCACAAGTAAACACAACTGGTAAAGCCTTAAGATAGATGCAAGGAACTGGCATGTAAAAGCGATAGGAAATACTGATAACTTTTTTTTTCTTTTTTCTTTTTTCTTTCTTCTTGTTTTTTTTTGTAGAGCCGCCAGACAAGCTGGCGGAGGCGCTTGTATTTATCTGTGAATTTTAATGAGGTTTTCCGGGTCAAGAAAAGTAGTCTTCGGGCAGGTAAGATATTTATATTTCAGTTTATTCTGGTGACAATATGAATTCGTCTGTTACTTTTTTGCGCTGCAGGCAAGACAGGTTTAGAGCCCTGCAGGGAGTGGAACCAAAAAAACGCACATGAAATTCTTCGAATAGCATGCCCAAATAATGAAAGTACTTGAGAGCACTTTTAT
>JBFHIK010000373.1:0-3040 GCA_041596555.1 Methanosarcina sp. | reverse complement strand
CTAAAATTTATTAAAATTAATTTGCCACCTGTATAATTAAATTTATACAGTTAAAAAGTATATATGCAATATAAATACAATATAGATTTAAGCAAACTTTCTAATTTTTTCAGATTAAACAGCTTATTTTTCTTACCCCTAAGTCTGCATCCATCATATATTATATTTTTGCGGAATCTTTATATACATATAACATTTAAAAGAATAAAACTTGCATAAATAATATATAAACTCGGGATCAAAACGTGTGAAATTTACCATGATTTTAGCATATTCTGGATTCATGTTATAATTTTATTTTAAGGGAAAAATATTTATTTTTACGAAGAAACATCAGTAAATTCTGAAAACTTTTAGCAAATTTTTGACAACTTTTAACAACTTTTTGGCAACTTTTTAGCAACTTTTTAACAACTTTTTAGCAACTTTTTGGCAACTTTTTAGTAACTTTTTGGCATCTCATTGATATATCAAAATTCTGCTTAATTTGTTTATAACGTGTTAAGATTCTTTTATTGCTGAGCACCGGGTTTCCGGGGAAATATTGTTATGTAGTTTGAAAGAAATATTCTCGAAAGAAAAAAACTTAAATTAAATATTTTGACAAATTGAAATATTTATATATTAACAGATTGAGCAAAATAGAAAAATAAGGTAATCGGGAAATCATCGCAACACTTATACATGTCTTATGTCATTTACTCGCAGGTTCAGATGATGAAAGCAGTACTAGGATTAGCAGACGGAACAGTTATTAAGGGCACCGGTTTTGGTGCCGAAGGCACAGCTTGCGGCGAACTTGTTTTTACCACTCAATTTACGGGATATGAGGAGGCTATGACTGACCCTTCCTACAAGGGCCAGATTTTAATGTTCACCTACCCTCTTATAGGAAATTATGGTGTCAGTGGAGAGCGTTTCCAGTCCGACAACATCCATGCGGAGGGACTTGTTGTCCGGGAAGCCTGCAAAAAACCCTATCACTACAAATCCGCCCGTTCTATCCACAAATTTTTAGAGGATGAAGGAAAACCAGGGATTGAAGGCGTTGACACCCGTATGCTCACCATAGGGGCAAGGGAGCGCGGGACAATGCGTGCAGCCCTGATCACTGGCAGTGACGATGGGGAAGAAGCCGTGGATGTGGCAAGGAATTTTCCACAGATAACGGATGAAGAACTTATCGCACTTGTAACATGTAAGGAACCCCGCTTTATCCCCGGAGCAGCCGGTGCCTGGAAGGGTAGCGGCAAACCCAAACATGCGGTTGTAGTTGACCTGGGGATAAAAAGGAACATTATAAACAACCTGCATAAAAGGGGAATTGACCTTACCCTCGTCCCTGCAACCACAAAACCAGAGGAAATTGCAGGGTACGAACCTGACCTACTCTTTATCTCAAACGGTCCGGGAGACCCGGAAAAAGCAACAGACGCAATCAACGCTGTAAAGGCTTTTGCAGGCACAATTCCGGTCTCAGGGATCTGTTTCGGACATCAGATTATTTCCCTTGCAATGGGAGCCAGGACTTACAAGCTTAAGTTCGGGCACAGGGGAGGAAACCAGCCAGTAAAGGACCTTATTGAAAACAAGATTTTCATAAGCTCCCAGAACCACGGGTATGCCGTGGACGCGGATTCCCTTGAAGGGACAGGGCTCTATGTGAAGTACCTGAACGCAAATGACAAAACCGTTGAAGGGGTCTCCCACAAAGACCTGGACATTTTCAGTGTGCAATTCCACCCTGAAGCCCAGGCAGGGCCCATGGATACAGAGGAGACATTCTTCGGCAAGGTCGTAAAGGTCCTCGGAGGGGATTGCTGATGCCAAAACGTGAGGACATAAAGAAAGTTTTGCTTATAGGCTCGGGTCCGATCACAATCGGACAGGCTGCAGAGTTCGACTTCTCAGGAAGCCAGGCGTGCAGGTCCTTAAAAGAAGAAGGCTTGCAGGTTGTGCTTGTAAACTCAAATCCTGCAACCATTATGACCGATCCCGAAATGGCTGATTCGGTCTATATCGAGCCCCTTGATGCCAGAATTGTAGAAAAAATAATTGAAAAAGAGCGTCCGGACGGGATCATTGCAGGCATTGGCGGACAGACAGGCCTTAATATTACCAGTGAACTTGCAGAAATGGGCGTTTTTGAAAAATACGGGGTCCAGATCCTGGGAACTCCTGTTGACGCCATCAAAAACACGGAAGACAGGGAACTCTTCAAGGAAACCATGTTGAGGATCGGGGAAAAGGTCCCCTTAAGCCGTGCAGTCCATTCCTTAAAAGAAGCCGAAGAGGTTGTCGGGGAACTCGGTTTGCCCCTGATCGTCCGCCCGGCTTACACTCTTGGCGGCGCTGGCGGCGGCATTGCCCGCACAAAAGAAGAGCTCCTTGAGATTACAGAACGCGGACTCAGGCGCAGTCGCATCAATCAGGTGCTTATTGAAGAAAGCGTGCTCGGATGGGCAGAGGTCGAGTATGAGGTCATGAGGGATGCAAATGATACCTGCATCGTGATCTGTAACATGGAAAACATCGACCCCATGGGCGTGCACACAGGAGAATCGGCAGTTGTTGCCCCCTCACAGACCATGACCGACGCAGAGCACCAGATGCTCAGGAGTGCCTCTATTAAAATCATACGTGCCCTCAAGATCGAAGGAGGGTGCAATATCCAGTATGCCTTAAAAGAAGGCGATTACAGAATCGTCGAGGTAAACCCAAGGGTTTCCCGGTCTTCCGCCCTTGCGTCCAAAGCTACAGGCTACCCGATTGCCCGCGTAACCGCAAAGATTGCAATCGGAATGGCTCTTGACGAGATCATAAACAACGTTACCATGAGCACTCCTGCCTCTTTTGAGCCGGCTCTGGACTACGTGATCACAAAGATTCCCAGGTGGCCTTTTGACAAATTCGTGACTGCGGACAAGACCCTGACCACAGCCATGAAAAGTACGGGAGAAATCATGGCAATAGGCAGGACAATCGAAGAGTCCCTCCTGAAGGCTTTCAAATCTCTTGACATCGACTCCCAGCTGGGAAT
>JBFHIK010000372.1:0-3045 GCA_041596555.1 Methanosarcina sp. | reverse complement strand
ATCAGGACCCTCACCAGAGCCCTCACCAGAGCCCTCACCGCCTGCAAGACAGGCGGCTTTCTTCAGTATCTTTTTCGCAGATTATTTCAAACATTATACCTCCCTGACCACCCTGAATCCAAGGGTGCTGAGCTTCTTATTCTGTGCTGCAAAAAGCCTTTCAGCCGACCTGCAGCAGCCTGCACTTCCGTTCCAGCCCCCGCCCTTTCTTATCCGTACAGGAACAGATACACTTGGCAAAGAACTCTCCCAGGCTCTCCCGTCTGAAGGCGCTCCTTTGTAGCTGATATGGTATTCGTCCTGCACCCATTCCCCTACATTTCCGTAAATATCATAAAGTCCCCAGGGATTGGGCTTCTTCAAACCGACAGGGTGAGTTTCAAGCCCGGAGTTCTTGAGAAACCAGGCGTATTCTGTGAGTTTGGATTCGCAGTCCCCGAAAAAGTAGCTGCCTGTGGTTCCTGCCCTTGCTGCGTATTCCCACTCGGCTTCCGTTGGGAGGCGATAGACTGAGCTCTTTTCACCAGTATTTTCAATGGCATTAAGTTCTTGGATAAAAGCCTGCGCCTCTTCCCAGGAAACAGTTTCAACCGGGTACTTTTCATCCCTGAAATATGAAGGGGAATTTCCCATCACTTTACTCCACTGTTCCTGCGTAACCGGATACCTGCCCAGGTAAAAGGATTTTTTTATCGATACCCTGTGTACAGGGCTTTCCCAGAGCTTTCTGCGCTTCTCACTGGAAGGAGAGCCCATATCAAATTCTCCAGCAGGGATAGGGACAAACTCCATTCCGATTGAGTTTCTGATCAGGTTGTTTACAGGGATTGGACTGTTAGTAGATCCTGCAGTCGAAACTTTAATTGAAATATTAGAAATATTGTTTAGAGTAGGGGCTGAGCTCCCGGTTAAATCTTCAGTTAAATCTTCAGTTAAATCTTCAGTTAAATCTTCAGTTAAATCTTCAGTTAAATCTTCAGTTAAACTCTCAAACGCGGACTCAGAGTCTTTTGAGCATGTATATTTTCCACAAAAGTATATGTTTAGATCCAGCGGTTTCACAGCTCCATTAAGAATAAATATTCTTCAGGTTGATATTTTCTTCTTCTGTTTTTTATTCCTTCCTGTTTGATTTTTTATTCATATTTTACTTTTCTCTTTTTGGTTCTTCTTATTTCGACTGGATTTTAATACTTTTTTTATATATTATAATTTTCATTTAAGTGCATATATTTATATTTAGACTTTTTAAATGATACTTATAATAGCCCATAATTAACCGGCAATTTTAATATTTAAAAAAATATATATTTAAAGGAATATATACTGCATAGAGTATAATTGTGCTAAAAAATGAAAAAGTTTTTAGGGTATAATACAGAAGTAACAATGTAACCTGCAGGCGAGCAAATGAAACAGTCACTTATTAATCTCATCCTCTTTTCTGAAAGACGAAAAGAGCTTTTATTTCTCCTGAGAGAAGAGCCAGAAGATATCGATACGCTTAAAAATTTGCTCAACGTAGATGCCGGCTCGATCCAGCCCCATATTAAAAAAATGAAGGATGCCCACCTGATACTCGAGGAAAAGAAAGTCTACAGGTTGTCCGAAATTGGAAAAATAATAGTTGAAAATATGGAGCCTCTCCTGAATACAATTGAGGTTTTTGAAGTCAATGACGACTACTGGAAGACCCGTGATTTAACCGGGATTCCGGATTTCCTTCTGGAAAGGATTGATGAACTTGGGCGCTGTAAACTGCTTGAGCCTGATGCGGAACATCTTTTTGAAACCCCTCAGTATTTCCTGGAAGAATTCCTGAGTTCAAAGGAGATCCTAACCTTTGTGTCATACTTCCATCCGGAAGCGCCTTACCTTTATGCAGACGTTGCAGAAAAGGGCACTAAGCAGGTTTTATGCATGACCGAAAATGTTATAGAGCGCTTATTTTCCAGTTTTCCGGAAGAAGCTGACAGGCTGTCCAAAAATAAGAATTTCAAAATGTTTGTATGTCCAAAACCCGCATCTATTTCCTCAATAGTTGTAACTGACAGGTTCCTTGCGCTTAAATTTTTTGAAAATGATGGCAAATTCAGGGATCAGATGCTTATAGCCACCGGGGAAAAAGCTTTAGGCTGGGGAAAAGAGCTTTTCTGGCACTTAATGCAGGGGGCGGAACCTCTGGAAAAAAAGCCAGTTTTTTGAACTTTTTTAAAAAAGACGGAGATTATTATTTCAATCAACAGAAATCTGCAGAAAAATAAGGGCCGTTATAAAATATAATAGATTGAGAGTTATAGGTTTTTGTCTCAATCCAGGATTGGATCGCAGGTAGGGATTCCGAAAATAGGGACTCGGCCCCTACTAACTCTTTCTGAACTAATAACTATCTTTAACCGATAACCATTCCATTGAATGTAATCACTCTACAAGTATATTTTAATACATTATCTTTTTTAGGATGTATTTCGATTAAATAATCTTTATAATTGTTCCTATTTTTATTTGATTAGTAGGAGGGAACTTACTGGACAGCAAAAATACTGGTTAACCTGCTCATTAGTATATTGATGTTTTCTAATAGCATGGTCGATATATACTGATTCGCCTCATAGTATCTCGGCCTATTATTCGCTCGAATGTTTTCTTTACCTTTTATACTGGTTTTTAAATAGTAAAGATAAAACAGATAATTTAGAGGTAAAGATAATTTAGAGGTAAAGATAATTTAGAGGTAAAGATAAAAAAGATAATTATGATGGGGCTCGACAGGAACATTCCTTGTTTGAGATCGAAATCTACATCAATCAGAAATTACTCGAGCCTGATCATTTTCCCTTATTTTTTGCAGGGTGTATGTAACTGGAGGTGCATATAACTGGCTTTTCAACACAGGCAAGAAATAATGCCCTGGAAATTTATTCCTTCTCACCTCTTCTATATGCACCTTTTTTCCAATTATTCGTCATCAAGAGTCATCATGAAGGCAACGATTGCATCTTCTTCGGAATCAGTAAGCCCAAGGTTGCCCAGTTCGTCTATATT
>JBFHIK010000371.1:0-3055 GCA_041596555.1 Methanosarcina sp. | reverse complement strand
TCTCGATGAACCTGGTAGAAATGGCCCCTCTGGAAGAAACCTCCACATAAAAGCACCCTCTTGCCCCCGTTTCGCCTGGATGCCTGCCCTGAGGGTTGCCGGAATATATCACAACTGGAGCTTCTTTGCAAACTATAGAAGGAGTATGGATGTGGCCAAGAGCCCAGTAATCATAGCTTAGCTCCCTGAGGTCCTGCAGAGTACAGGGTGCGTAAGGATCGTGCTCCGGGTTGCTTCCCACGCTACAATGTAGCAGCCCTATAGTAAACGGCCAGTTATCACCTTTATTTGGAAAGTTTTGCACAAGATTTTTCATTATGTGCCGTGTTGGGTAGCTCATCCCCACGACAAGGGCGGCAGTTTCTCCTTCTTTTTTGAATTCTACAACTTCTGCCCCGTTCCCACTCATGACATGTACGTTTCCGGGCCACTTCAGGCTTGCTGACCAGCCGTCAAGAGGATCATGGTTCCCGTGGCAGATAAAAACCTGAATCCCGGCTGCATCAAGCTTCCGGAGCCCCTCTATAAACCTGACCTGTGCATAAAGGCTCTTGTCGGCACTGTCATACACATCCCCCGCGATAAGCAGGAAGTCAACTTCTTTATCCATACAGAGGTCGATAACTGCCTCATAAGCCTGAAAGGTAGCTTTCGCAAGCCTTTCCCCCAGGTCCGGGTCAATCCCGGAAATTCCTGTAAATGGACTGTCAAGGTGTAGATCAGCAGCATGGACAAAACTCAAAGTCTCTGCCCTGCCAGCATCTGCCGACATATTTCTTTTTTTCATTGGAGGTACCCCTAACATAGATATAAAATTTATACCTCCAACTGTATATTAAACCCAATTAAATATTTTGGTTTGAAGGTTTTAGAAATAAATATTTAATATTAATAATTAATTTCATAAGTGTTTCTTAAAAGTTTAAACCTTCAACTAAAAAAACTTACTATAACTCCATATTTATCCAGATTTGTAAAAATTCAAATCAGTGCCATCGACTTATAAACTGCATCAATCGGATCCTCATAAAACGAAATCTGGAACTTACTGAAAAGGTCCGGAGGTACTGTCGCAATCTTTCCTGCAGAGGCAATAGGAATCAGAACCCTTTTTGCTCCGGCATCAAGACAGACCTGCAACATACCTGCAAGATTTTCAAGTACAGCTACAGACCCTCCGATTGTCATACTTCCGAGAATGGCGGTCTGTTCCTGAAGCGACCTTTCCAATGCTCCTGAACAGAGGCTGATGAAGGCTGCAAGGGCGAGTTCTTCGGACATGCCAACTCCATAGAGGTCCTGGACGTGCAAAAAGTAGTCTTTTTCTTTTACGGAGATGCTCTGGCTTATGGATTTTGCGTTGGCCCTGAAGTAATTGAAAGCCGTTTTTATAGACTCATTGGCCTGAGAATTTGAACCTGTGCCTGATCTTTCATATTTACCCGAGCCGGCTACAACCTGGACTTCGAACTTGTAGGCACCGATCTTGCCAGAGTCCGTAGCAGCAACTGCATAGGCTTCTCCGGGTTTTGTGATTCCTGCGGGGATGATCTTGTTTCCGCCGCTTTCGGGCACAGATACGAAAGCTTCTTTCAGGTTCTCATTGTCAATGTAGGAGAAATTCACATCAAAGAACTCGATTCCTCCTATTTTTTTAAGCTGCTCTTTTACACGCCGTCGACCTACGAGGGCGTATTCAAGGATCTCCTGCGCCTGCTCTCTGGTGATATTTTCATCCGGGTAGATGAGTTTCATAAGACCGGAGAAGGTCTTTTTAACGGCAATCACATCACGCTGGTTCAGGTTGTTTCCGAGCTTAAAGAACCTGTTTATATTGTCAGCGTAGGACCGCTTCCTCATTTCCCTGAAGAATTCTGCAATGTAGTCAACTATGAATCCGTACCTGTCAGTAAAGTGTTCAGGCCTGAACTTCGGGATTTCCCAGCCAGGAATGTAGTAGTGCATTCTGTCAAAAAAAGCGGTATCGATGTTCATGGCGTCCGGGAAGGGAGAAAAGAGGTTTGAAGTCTTTATTAAGGACTCTATACTCTGGTTGACATTTCCAACAAAGACGATTGACGCGTTTGCATTCTTTTGCTCTTTTCCCCTTGCAAAAGAGCCGGAGGCCATGTAGTCTTTGAGGATCTGTATTCCGTCCTTGTCTTTGAAACGGATTCCTGCAACTTCATCAAATGCCACAACGTCCCAGAACCCCACAAGCCCTACCTGTCGGGTGGACATGTTGTAGAAGAGGTTTGCAACCGTGGTCTGCCCTCCCGAGATCAGGATGGTGTTTGGGGATATTTCCTTGTAAACGTGAGATTTTCCTGTGCTTTTCGGGCCGAGTTCGCAGAGGTTGTAGTTATTCTCGACAAGAGGAACGAGCCTTTCGAGCATATGCCATTTTGTGGGAGTTTCAAGCTGGGTGGGCTCCATCCCAATGCTTCTCATCAGGACGTCGATCCACTCATCTTTAGTAAAGTTCTTCCTTTCCCCCAGGATCTCCTGGAGGTTCATATTAGGGATCTGGATAGGTTTCAGGCTGGAAATGATGAATGGCGAAGAAGCTGATTCTGTAGAGTACTCCATCTTGATCATGCACCAGATTCCGCCGCCTAGAATCTTGTCGTATTTTATTACATAATCAGAGTCAATCTCAATGCTTTTGAGTCCGAGGTTGGAGAAAGTAGCTTCGTAGATGTCTCTCCTTTCATTGAGCATGACGGTGATCTTGTCGATAACCGTGTAATAGCCGGTCTCCCTGATCCTTGACTTGATCTTTTCAGCTTCATCAGGCCGGACATAGTTCTGGGACAGGATATTTTTGACTATCTGGATGCCTTCCTGGATCACTTCTTCGTCATCGTCAGCACAGTAAGAGCCGAGAAGGTATTCCAGCACGTAGACAGGGACGTTGTGCCCGACCTTCAGCAGTTTTGTGAGGTCTTTTCTTACAACTCTGCCAGGGAAATACTGGATTAATTTTCGGTCTGTTTCAAGGCTTACTGTTTCGAGATCTGCTTCAAACATTTTATCCTGTCCCTAAAAACTTTTT
>JBFHIK010000370.1:0-3076 GCA_041596555.1 Methanosarcina sp. | reverse complement strand
TCATAATCTAACATATCCGATATGTTATCTCCGATATATATCGGTATCGGTAAATTTTTGAACAATCCGATATTGGGGTTTTTTCCCGGTTTAATGAAAGTATATTTTTGGCATTGGCGTCGGTAGTGATTATGCGATTTAACTGTAAGGTGCGGAAGTTTTGACTGGATAGCATGAGTATCGGTATTGGCAAATTTTTGAACTATCCGATATATGATGTATCTCATGACCTTGAGGATTTGTTTTTTTGCTCACTTTCCGAAGCAGCCTTTGAATAATCAGCTTTCAGGTCCCCGGGCTCTCACCGGTCGAGCCTGCGAGACCGGCTTTTCCAAAAAATTTACTGAAAAAAGATGTTTCAGACAAATGTACAAATACATTTAAGATTTGAGCGGTAAAATGATAATCAGGTGGTAACTATTGGATGACTCAAAGCGGTTTTTACATGACCCGATTGAACAAAAAATGGATTACTACGCCAAAATGATAGCAGAAATGGAACAGAAGTATGGAATGAAATTTTCTGCTTTTGAAAAAAGAATTCATTTGAGAGTTGGAGAAGAAGATTTCAAGGAATGGAATGATTTCATACTCTGGGAAAGTTACGTCAAGGCATCCAAGTACTGGGAACAATTCCATTGATTAAAATCTCAATCTCCTGGCAATTGAACCATATCATCAGCCACACCATATTTTTACCCAACTGGAGAGTTTGACCATGTACCGCTTCCTCGTTGTAATCGAAAAAGCAAACAACAACTATTCAGCGTATTCACCTGACCTGCCGGGCTGTGTAGCTGCCGGCTCCACGCGAGATGAGATAGAGAAAAATATGTATGAAGCTATTGAAATGCACGTGCAGGGACTGCTTGAGGACAATTTACCTATTCCGGAATCAGAATCTTTCGCCGAGTACGTGGCTATTGCTGAAAAACCCTCTTCCAGTTCTGAAATTGTGTAATTTTATTTTTTGCTTCAAACCCCTTTTTAAGTCAATTGAAATATCTTTTTCCTGCCGGCGGTCCGCTTAAATCTACCCCGAACACGTTTGTTGAGATAATGTTAAGAAAAGCGAAATTGAAAAACCCGTAATTTTCGCAGCTTTATAGGGGGCACTTTGCCGGGCTTCTTTAGATTAAGTGATTCTTTTTTCCTCGGGTGGGAGTTTTCTGATTCAAGTTAGTTTTCAGATGTTATATTTTGGAATAAACCAAATGTTAAATCCTTTCACCCATACAAATTTAAGCAAAAACCTCATAATCGGTATTATGCGGTTCAAAATTATCCTTGAGGAAGACGAAGAAGTCGGGGGATTTATTGCCAGCTGCCCCGGCTTGCCTGGCTGTTTTTCACAGGGAGAAACTGTAGAAGAAGCTATTGAGAATATTAAAGAAGCAATTCAAGCCTGCCTGGAATCCCTCGCAGAAGACGAACTGCAGGAGTGTATTGGAAAATCTTCCTGCAGAGTTGTTGATGTGGTTGCTTAAATGTCCGGACTTCCTGTAATTTCCGGAATGCAGGCAATTAAAACCTTTTCTAAAGCTGGCTGGCTACCTCACCGACAGGTAGGAAGCCACGTCGTTCTGAGAAAAGAAGGCTCAAAAGTTACGCTGACTGTCCCAAAGCACAAAGAACTGAAACCGGGCCTTTTGAGAAATTTGATAAAAGCTTCAGGGCTCACGGTAGAAGAGTTCGAAGCTCTTTTGAAGTAAGATTTATTTGTTTGGGTACTTTACCGAGTGGACTCTGTTTGTCAAGAGGTGTTTTTCTTACCCTGAGTTACTTCATTTAAAATATATTTTTCCTGCCGGCGGTCTGCTAAAATCTACCCCGAATACGTTTGTTAAGATAATGAGCAGAGAAGTGAAATTGAAAAACCCGTTATTTTTGCATCTTTATAAGGGGCACTTTGCCGGGCTTCTTTAGATTAAGCGATTCTTTTTCCTCTGGGGAGGAATTTTCTGATTCACATTTCTTCCAGTATTTGTTTGATATCCGGTTTTGCTTCGGGGATACCTTCTTTAACGGATAACCATACTACTTTCAGGTTCACTCCAAAATAAGCGTGAATCAACTTGTCCCGTATGCCTGCAAGGTCTTTCCAGGGTACGGATGGGTATTTTTCGCGTACTTCATAAGGGATATTCTTTGTAGCTTCTCCAATAATTTCCAGAGCCCTTATTACTGCAAACTGGGTTTTACGGTCAGCAGCAAACTCTTCGTATGTCCAGCCACTAACAAATTCTTCTGCTGCTTCCATTGCATCATAGATGTCCTGGACATAGTCTTTTGCTTCGCGAATATCAATCCCTCTTCAGACGGCTTCAACTTCGTTCAGGATATGTTTACCTATGTTTGGCTTCAACGCATCTCTCATAACCAGATCTACCTTAACGCCCAGAGCCTCCGAAAGGTAGTTTTCAAGGTTGACAAATTTAAAAATAGTAGGGGTTCTGGAAAACTCAACGAGTATATCAAGGTCGCTCCCGGGTTTCTGTTCTCCCCTTATGTAGGACCCAAAAACTCCCAGGTAACTAACGTGGTATTTTTCTTTAAGCTCAGGGAGCATTTCATGGAGTTTTCTGATATAGATTTCAGTGTCTTTTCGGTTTTCCAGCATTTTTTCAGGCTCTATACGGTCCCTTTTGATATGTTATAGTATTCTGCGGTTGTAGTATTTATAATTACTAAAGAAGGAGATCGAAAATTTTCGGTTTCCATTTACAACTCATTTGAAATATATTTTTCTCAGCCGGCGGTCTGCTTAAATCTACCCCGAACACGTTTGTTAAGAAAAGTGAAATTGAAAAACCCGTTATTTTTGCATCTTTATAAGGGGCACTTTGCAGGGCTTCTTTAGATTAAGCGATTCTTTTCCTCTGGTGGGAGTTTTCTGATTCAAACGACATTTTTTAAGGTGAACTCTGAATCAAGAAAAGCAGTCAGAAACTGGACCGCCGAATAAGAAATGAAATTCTCCCCCCATTATCAATTCAGTTAAAATATATTTTTCCTGATGGCGGTCTGCTTAAATCTACCCCGAACACGTTTGTTGAGATAATGTTAAGAAAAGTGA
>JBFHIK010000369.1:0-3100 GCA_041596555.1 Methanosarcina sp. | reverse complement strand
CGAGTTCACACCACTTTGATCTAATCTCCAACATATCCTGAGACTTTTTATTCTTTTATCTTGAGACTTTTTATTCTTTTATCTTAAGACTTTTTATTCTTTTATCTTGAGACTTTTTATTCTTTTATCCTGAGACTTTTTATTATTTTCTGGTCTTCATATTTTCGCCCTAATACATTCAAAACAATCCAATTTTAATTACATTAAGATAAATTCTCTATTTATGGGAAAAGGAAATGTCGCAATAGATAATCAATGATAAAAACGGTAGTTGACGGCAAAATAATGATTCGTTTGCCAGAAGTTTTGGTTGGAAATCGATACTATCGTATGTTTTCTATTTTATCTCCTACTCATTGTGATGATTGTGACAATAAGTTACATGTGAACTCTCACTACACTTGTTTGATTTTTATCAAGTTACAGCACTATAACAGATAGTGAAAACATGGAACGTTGACGATATTCCCCCCGCCACTAAAGTAACAGGCATTTTGCCTTCGACTCTCGTAAAGAGTGTCTTCCCTGAAGTAGCTCACTCATTTTGTGTGTTCCATCAATTGAAAAACGTTAGCAAATAAGGTGGGTTAATACAGATATGATAAAAATAGTAAGGAATGTGAGACCCAGGGAACTTTACCTTCCCTCATCCCGCAGGATCACAACATTCCCACGTCCCCTCTTGAACTTCTCTATCAGTTCCCTTCTTTCCAGGTCTGCAAGCATGAGGCTGACTTTTCCTTCGGAATATTTCAGCTTGCTGCGGAGGTCTTTCTGGGTAATCCGACCTCCCTGACCCCTGATTATATCCATGATTTCTTCGAGGTCCGCCGGAAGAGGGTAGTTCTTATCCATAATAGGGGTTTCTGGCTCGGGAATCTTTGTGGGCTCAGATGCCTGTGCTGGTTCTTCAGGAGACGTTTCTTTGTCCTGTTCGGCTTCCTGTTCAGGGGTTGCGGGTTCTATTTCAGGCAAAGAGAGTTTTTTTGTTTCTTCTTCTGGTTTTTCTTCCGGAAGCCTGTTTTTCTCCATCTGGATTTTTTCCAGCTGGCTTTTTTCAATTTGCCTTTTTTCCAGTTTATATTTTTCTGGCTTATTTTTTTCCAGCTTATTTTCCTCTATACTTTTATTTTTCTGGAACCTGTAGCCACCAGCTAAAAAGAGAGCCAGCACAAGGGCTGCAAGCATATAATACCCTGTTGAAGAGCTAGACCCGTTTATTTCACCGGGTTCAGTGATACTTACATTATCAGCGCTAACGTTATCAGCATCCGGGTTGTTAATTTCCGTATCTATCGGGTTTTCGGAAATCACTCTTTCTTCAGAACTGTCCATCAGTTCTTCGGAATATACAGGGAGGAGCAGGAGATCATACACATAGCTTCCTTCTCCTACAACTTTAACCGTCTTTTCGGCTGAATAGATCAGAGTACTGTTTTGATAATAACTGGCTTTAATAAGGTAATCTCCAGGCTCCAGTTCAAATGAGTACAGGCCGTATTTAGCCACCATGGACTGGGAGGGAGTGGAGTTTACTTCAACCACAGAATATTCCAGGGGTTCGAAGGTGTCCCAGCCGTACACCTCTCCGTGAATTGTGGCTGTGCTGTCTGCCGAGGCAGGTCCTGCAAAAAGCACTGCGGCAGCAACGCAGATTATGTAAATGTTCTTATTCATTTTAATCAGGAAACCCGGGTTACAGTTTTGATTCTTTTATTTTCTCGGACTTTATACTTATATCTTTTTCATAACTTTATAGATTCTCTTTAATAAAGTGGATTTTCTTCAAGATTTTCTTCAATAAATTTTCTCCTATCCACCCCGTTTTCTGGACCATGTTTACCCACCGCAGCAATCTCATTCTCCGTACGTCCTGGTAGTTCTGGGCCCAGTTTTCCTTCAAAAACCGAGTTTACAGCCCATTGGTCTTCTTTCTTTATTCCGTTGGCGTCTTCAATGCTGTATGTCCCGTTTCCAAAGAAAGCCGCGTATCCTCCTCCATCTGCCTCAACAGTGATATTTTCGCCACTGAGCAATAGCATTTTGTGGGAACCGGAAATCTTCACATCCGCAGACTGTATATGGTAGATGAGCACATTTTCCTGTTGCTCATCTCTAATTTCAAGTGTGTAATCCCCTTCTATTTGGAGTGTAGAATCGGGGGAAAGCTGCATTATTGTCATTTCACCTTCCTGCAGGTGCAGATTGAGGTCAAATCTACCTGTCAGGGAAACTCTCCCCTCTCCTTCTGCACTGAGCCGGCCTGGTTCTTTCAATTCTGCACTTCCGGGCATCAGGCGCTTGAATTCATCAAAGATGCCTTTAAGGGCCATGTTAGCTTTAATCATGCTCTTTTGTGACTGTACCAGATAATTCATTTCTGATATTCCCACTGGTATGCCTTCTTCTGAATCTTCATTCACTTCAGGGTTGCTGTCTTCTTCTCCTGATGAAGATGCTGCAAGGGCCCGGTAATTCTTTGCCTCTTCTACAAGGCCGCGGTATTCTTCAAGCAGGGATTCAAGCTTGCTCACGTCCTTTCCCTGCTCTTTTAGGTACTGAACCCCGGACTCAAGCCTTAAAGATAGAGACTCTGCCTTTTCGAGGTTCTCATCTAGCATGAGTTTTGCGTTTTCTAGGGAATTAGCTGATCCCTGATCCTCAGAATACATATCCGGAGGTGGACCCTGAGGGCCTAGTAAGTCGGGGACCTCAGACGCTCCTTGCTTTAATCCGAAGGGATCAAAAATGGTACTGTAAAGATCTACGGAAGCTTTATAATTAGAAGGCCGTGCCTGTGAATCAACACAACCTGAAATTACAATAACTCCCATAAGTATAAGAATCAAGGGTAAGAATTTGATTTTCATGCTAATCTAAGCCTTCTGGTAAACATTACTGGACTCTATATATTATTTATGTTATTATATTTTAATATTTGCTTTAGCTTCGAAAATTTGCCTCGAAAGCGTGTCTGCGGCATTTTCATAACCCGGGTTCACAATAAACTCCTGATAACTCCGAAAATTCCAAAACATCCGAAAAATCCGATCCTTCCTTACTTTTCAGACTGAGCTGCTGGAGCATCATTAACATGAGG
>JBFHIK010000368.1:0-3104 GCA_041596555.1 Methanosarcina sp. | reverse complement strand
GCTCCTGAAGGAAGCTCATGTGGCAGTGACCCCGGGAATTGCTTTCGGGTCTTCCGGAGAGGACTTTATCAGGATTTCCTATGCAACATCCATTGATAGAATCCGTGAAGCTCTTGATAGGCTTGAAAAGGTATTTTCATAAAACATTACTCCGAAGCGATCTTTTTAAAGAGAGGTCAAAAAAAGTATTTTCTTAATATAAAGACGGTAGAGGTAAGTTTACCCATACCGTTTAATGACCTCTTTTATGATTGCGCCGGTACTGCAGAGGGGGCACTCCTTTGAAAACGGAACCCTGACTACTTTTACAGGGAACCCTCTTTTAGTAAGTTCTTTTTCCAGAGGCTCAATTTCAAAATACTGATCGTAACCCAGGGCAATGATGTCCGGATTTATTACTTTAAGGGGTTCGAACATGTCTATTTCACTGCCAAGAAGGGCTTTGTCTACCGTTCCAAGTGCATTTACCATTTCAAGCCGCTGCTCCTCGGGAACTATTGGTTTTGGCTTATGAGTCACGTTGGAATCCCTGGCAATAATGACAAAAAGCTCATCTCCAAGAGCTCGTGCCTGGGTCAGGAAATAAACATGTCCCGGATGCAAAATATCAAAAGTTCCGGTAGCAAGTACACGCGTCAATAAATCACCTGATCTCGGGTAATATCCTGCAAGCATAAGAAACTTACTGAAAAGAACCCCACTCCCCGACATCCAAAAATTCCATGTGGCAGGACAGTATTCAACCTGTATATTCAACCTGTATATTCTGTTAACGATTATTGCTAACTTAAGAAATAGCCTTTGTGGAAACATGCTCTAAATTATCGCAAGTAATATATATGGTTCATAAATATGATTATAGGTCATTGATATGGAGATCTGACAGCGGAAGTCTTAAAATAAATTATGCAAAGCCAGAAATTTTCACCTCTTCCGGAAGTGGCTGTTACCCTCGGGATTATCACAAGTAATATATAATTCTGGCAAAAATTACCATCTAGATAAATTTATACTAAGAGGAAACCCGCATGGTTAAAAAATCGATTCATGAGATTAATAAAAAAATTGAAGATGGAAGCGTCAATGTAGTCACAGCCGAGGAAATGGTCGGGATTGTTGAAAACCTTGGCGTGGAAGGTGCTGCAAGAGAAGTGGATGTGGTCACTACAGGCACTTTCGGAGCCATGTGCTCTTCAGGTTTGATGCTTAATCTAGGTCATTCGGAGCCCCCAATTAAAATTCAAAAATTATGGTTCAATAATGTTGAGGCATACAGCGGGCTTGCTGCTGTTGACGCTTACCTTGGAGCTGCCCAGACATCGGACACAAGGGGAATGCAGTATGGTGGAGCACATGTTATTGAAGACCTGCTGAGAGGAAAAGAAATCAATGTGCACGCAACCTCCTATGGGACCGACTGCTATCCCAGGAAAGTGCTTGATACGGCAATTACCCTTGAAGACTTAAACGAAGCGGTCCTTCTCAACCCCAGAAACGCCTACCAGAAATATGCGGCTGCAACAAACAGTTCAAAAAGGATTCTGAATACTTATATGGGAGAGCTTCTACCCAACTTTGGGAACGTAACCTATTCCGGAGCTGGAGTGTTGTCTCCTCTCTCAAATGATCCCGGTTATGAGACTATAGGGACGGGCACAAGGATTTTTATGGGTGGAGCCCAGGGCTATGTTATCGGAAACGGGACCCAGCACTCCCCCTCAAGCGGTTTTGGGACTCTCATGCTTAAAGGGAACCTGAAAGAGATGAACCCTGATTACTTAAGGGCTGCTTCTTTTACGGGCTACGGAACAACCCTTTACATGGGAATTGGAATTCCGATCCCTATTCTTAATGAAAAACTCGCAGCCTCAACTGCAGTGCGTGACGAGGATATTATGACCAGCGTCCTTGACTATGCTGTGGGCAGCAGGGATAAGCCTGTGATAAGTCAGGTAAACTATGCCGAGCTCAGGTCAGGCTCGGTGCAGATTGAAGGAAAGGATGTTCCGACCTCCTCCCTCTCAAGCTTCAAGAACGCAAGAAAGATTGCAAATGAACTTAAGGAATGGGTAAAGCACGGGAAATTCTTTGTCAGCATGCCCGTGGAAAAGCTTTGCTGTGAAGGCTCAGCAAAATCCATGAAACAGACTCAGGCAGTACCTCTTGTAAAAGACGTCATGTCCGATTTTATTGTAACAATCAAAAAGGACCAGACGGTTCAGGACGCTGCAAAGAAGATATGGGAGAACTCCTTCAACCACCTTGCTGTGATTTCTGATACAGGTGAACTGTTAGGAATCCTGACTGCCTGGGATATCTCAAAAGCCGTCGCCGAAAACATATTTGATTCTGTAGAAAGTGTCATGACGAAAAAAGTCCTTACCTGTGCCCCGAACGAACCTGTGGATCTTGCAGCTCGCAGGCTGGACCGCTACGGTGTTTCTGCAATGCCTGTAATCGATGCACAGAAACGAGTCCTCGGAATAATCACCAGTGACAACATAAGCAAACTTCTCGCAAGGAGGTACTGAGCATGAAGATAAAGATCAGCATCCCTACGGAAAGGATCCATGATCCCATTATCTCCGAGTCCATTATCGAAACAGGAATCCGGCTCAATATCATGGTCGCTAATATCGACTCGACTTACGGAGAACTGATCGCAGACGTGAAAGATTCCAGGTTCAACAGAATTAAAAGAGCTCTTGAGTCAAGAGGGGCAATAGTTGCAATTCTGGACCGTCCCATTCACAGGGACGAGGAAGAATGTGTTGACTGCGGAGCCTGTATCTCCGTCTGTCCGATGAATGTTTACACCTTTGATGAGACCTGGAGCCTCTGCGTGGACGAAAAGAAGTGTATCCAGTGCGGCATGTGTATCAAGATGTGCCCGCATGGGGCTTTAAAACTTGGAGAATGAAAGAAAACCGATCTGCGGATTTCTCTTCTTTTTTCCCTCTCTTCTTTTCCTATCTTTTCTTTTCCCTTTTTTAACTTATATTTTCCCTTTTTTAACTTACATTTTCCCTTTTTTAACTTACATTTTCCCTCTTTACATTACATTTCCCCATTTCCCGGTACTTCGGTGGTTACTGATCAATGAT
>JBFHIK010000367.1:0-3106 GCA_041596555.1 Methanosarcina sp. | reverse complement strand
TGAATTTGTAGCGTCCTGCAGCATTGTCTCACTGCGTGGGATAGTGATGTTGAGTTCCACTTTTTCGTGATGTTCCAGTACACTGTCTCCGTCTTCGGCTCCGATGAAGGTCGAATCCCATTCTATGTCTGGAATATAGGTCGAGTTGTCAGTGTAGGATACAATCATCTTTCCTGAACTATTGTCGTCTCCTATATCCACCGGGGACTGGCCTGCCGTGAGTTGAAGAGTAACAAGTATGTAATCTACCGTTTGTTCACTAGTAGTAGTATCACCTTTTGCGATCACGTCGCCTGCAAGCTCAACGGAGGAAGTAGTCTGTCTGACACCCTCGTCAATGGTTTTCTTGGCGGTATCGGAGGTGGTAAACCCGGCCCCGAGAACTACATACGAGAATACTGCTGCCACCACTACGAAGGCGGTCAGCACGATTGCAGATTCCAGCCCTGTAAAGGCTCTATCATCTTTTCTAAAGATGTTAAAAATTCCTTTCATTCTGTTTTCACTCCATGTTTTCTTTCTCTATGAAAAGTATATAGATAAGTCAAAGGGCTCCATTTCCCAGTTCCCAACACTTAAAATTTCTTAATTATAATTTACTGTATGAGCTATCCGCTCTGGAGCTGACACTATGGTTCCCAGTTAACTGACCCCCTACATACATACCCATAATTTTACAACAGATAATATTTACCTTCTAATTTATTAACTTTTGCCAAATAATTATACAGTTTTTATATTAGTGTTTATTTAAAATTTTAAAGTTATTTAGAAAAATCAAAGACTCTCTGGCAGAATATTTGAGGGAAAATTAGAATTACGGAATGAGTTTAAATACTCAAGAAAAAGATTCCCAGACTGAGTTAAAATAGTTTAATGTAAAAAATATTAGACTGATTTTAAATAATAAAAAGAAAGTAAGTGAGGTTTTTTAATAAAATTTCTCAATCTCGTGCTTTACGTTTTCGATTGAAAATTTTTGCCTCACAAGGGGCTCTTTATGAATTGCCGGCACCATTTCCTCCAGGGTTTCCTTATCGTTTTTGTAAAAGATGCCGTTAGGGATTTTGTCTCCCCATTCAAGAGACCGCTCAAACGCTTTTACACGGTTGTAAGGGTCATATTCTTCTTCGAGGTTGTAAACTCTGTCCCTGTACCACCTGAAGGTATTCACTTTATTAAAAGTGACACAGGGCTGGAGAATATCAAGCAGGGAAAAGCCTTTGTGTGTTATAGCAGCCTTCATAAGCTCTTTTAAGTGCTCCTGATCCCCTGCAAAACCTCTGGCTACGAAGCTGCAGTCAAGAGAGATTGCCATCGCAAGAGGATTGAGGGGTTCAGAAGGGACACCGTAAGGCTGGATTTTTGTATGAGTCCCCCTGGCTGTAGTAGGCGAAGCCTGTCCCTTGGTAAGCCCATAGATCTGGTTGTCATGCACGAAAAGGGTGATATTCGGGTTCTTGCGGATGGCATGAAGGAAATGGTTTCCTCCTTCCCCGTAACAGTCCCCATCTCCGGCAACTGCAATCACGTGCAGGGAATGGTTGGCAAGTTTTGCAGCTGTTGCAACAGGCAGAGTCCTTCCGTGCAGCCCGTTGAAGGTGTGGCACTTCATGTAGTGGGGTAGTTTTCCACTCTGGCCTATTCCCGAGACCAGCAGGACTTCCCAGGGCTCGATGCCAAGTTCAACAAGTGCCTGCTTGATAGTTGAGAGGATCTGGAAGTTTCCACATCCTGGGCACCAGGCAGGGACCTGGCCTTTATAGTCTTCAGAGGTAGGCATCTACTTCCTCCTTCAGGTTTTCAATGGTAAACGGCCTTCCATCGTACTTTAAGATCTGGTGGGTAAATTCAAATCCCGTTTCAGCTCTTATGAGCTTTGCAAACTGCCCGCCGGCATTATTTTCTATAGAGATGGCAAGCTTTGCTTTTTCAAGAAGTTCTATATAATCGAACCTATCCCTTTCGGAAAGCGGGTAGATCTGGCTGAAATGCATCATAGCAATCTTTCTGTCCTTAGAGAGGATATCCACTACTTCTTTCATTACACCGTAAGTCGAGCCGTGTCCCACAAGCACTATTTCCGGAGAGGGGTCTCCATACAACAAAGGGGCTTCGATTTCTTTCTTTATAAGCGGCATTTTTTTAAGCAGCCTTTTCCGGACCATTTTGATGCGGGTTTCAGCGTCCTCTATAATATGCCCTTCTTCGTCGTGTTCGTCGCTGTCAGCTACGACAAGGTGCTTTCCAGATTCTCCGGGGACTGCAAGCAGGGAAATCCCTGTATCCGAGTATTTGTAGCGTTTGTATTCCTCTACCCCTTTCAGGTCTTTTTCCCTCAGCCGGTAATCATTGTAGATCAGATGTTCTAAGTCGAAGTTTTCAAAGGTCCACTCAGTATCCCCGAGGTACTGGTCGGACTGGATAAATACAGGGATCTGGTACTTCTCTGCAAGTTCAAAAGCCCTGTTCGTTAGATAAAAAGCCTGTTCTGGGGTCCCGGGCTCAAAGATAACCCTTGGAAACTCTCCGTGCCCTGCGTATAAAATGAAAAGCAGGTCCGCCTGTTCAGTGCGAGTGGGTAAACCCGTAGCCGGTCCGGGGCGCTGTATTTCTGCAACCACAAGAGGGGTTTCGGTTATTCCTGCCAGGGAGAGCCCTTCTACCATCAGGGCAAACCCGCCTCCCGAACTTCCGGTCATTGCCCTTACGCCTGCAAAAGAAGCGCCTATTGCCATGTTTATGGCTGAGATTTCATCTTCAGCCTGTTCTACAACAAGACCGAACTCTTCTGCCTTTGAGGCAAGGTAATTCAGAATCCCTGTTGAAGGCGTCATGGGATATGCAGAATAAAACTTGCAGCCGGACATGAGAGCTCCCATCCCGATTGCCTGAATCCCGTCTATAAGCATGAGTTTTTTTTCTTCCGGCTCCTGGATTTCAACGGCTTCACAGCGGGGGCAGTTTGAGAGGACATAGTCGTACCCTGCTTTTGCACAGGCTATGTTTTTCTCAATTATCTCGTCCCCTTTTTTCTTGAAAGCACTTTTCAGGATTTCCTTAAGGTGCTCGAACCCGAGGTCAAGAAGGCCAAGCACCGCCCCGG
>JBFHIK010000366.1:0-3121 GCA_041596555.1 Methanosarcina sp. | reverse complement strand
CTGATAGAAAAAACGCATGGCGTAATGAACAACGTAGTGTAGGGTATATAGAACAGCAGAACAAATTGCCTGAATTCAAGAAAAACAATCCTGAATATAAGGTAGTTTATTCAAAAGTCCTTCAGAGTGTACTTAAAAAACGCACATGAAATTCCCGAATTACAGGCAGAAAAAATGAAAGTATCTGGGTACTTTCATGCCAAACTTGATGCTAATTACAAGTCCTTTTTTGCACTCAGGAAAAACGGAGACCTGAAGGCAAGACCTCCTGAGTTCCGAAGTAGCAAATATTTCATGACTTTATGCTATAATCAGAGTGGATACAAAATTAACAATACCAGTATCAAATTTGCTCACTCTGTCAATAAAACGTCTCTCGAGTTTGAAATTGACCTCAAATTGGAAAATGTAAGACAGGTAGAGATCTATAACGATGATCCGTATAAAGGCAGAGGAGATTTCTATTTATCCGTAGTATATGATGTATTCCCCGATACGTATGTTGACAACGGATGTTATCAGGCGTTAGCCTGACAGGGAGGGGTAGTTCACTACCCTAATATACTAATACTACAGAACCATCTGATAATATGGTGTTTTTCCATGAAGCTGATCGTACTTTCCGATACCCATCTTAAGACAGGAGAAATCCCCCCGAAACTTCAAAGCATTCTCGAAGACTGTGACCTGATTGTCCATGCAGGGGACTTCAGTACTGTAGAAGCTTATGAGGCATTCAATGCCAGCGGCAAGCTAAAAGCCGTTTCCGGAAATGCCGATACCTTCGAGCTCAGGAAGCTCCTTCCCGAAAGGCTGAAATTTGAAGTTGAAGGAGTGAAAATCGGGGTGATACATGAAGGAGGGCTTTCAGTAATGGATACAACTGCCCAGGGTTACCTCGCAAAAGAAATGGGAGTAGATGTCCTGATTTTCGGGCACCTTCACCGCCCTTTGATTGAACAGAAAGATGTTATGCTTGTCTGTCCGGGTTCTCCGACAAAACCCAGGATGTCAAATCCAAGTGTTGTGGAACTAATAATTGATAAGGGAAGTATTAAAGGCAGGATACTTACCCTTGAAGGAGATAGCTGTGAGTATATCAAATTCCGGGATACCCTGAAAAAACAAAAACAGGAAGAGAATCAAAAATAAAAGGAGCCTGAGTGCCTGAAACCGACCTGCAAATCCTGAACAAGTTATAAATAGGAACCTGCCAGGGGTTTTATTGCCAGAATTCAGGCAAATGCCTCGCTAAGCGAGGTCTCTGGAACTATGTATTTGACAAATACCAGTCAGTTCACGTAGTCTCCAGTTTGAACATTACACCTGTTCCCTGAAGGCTCAGGTAGACTTTATCTCCAAACTCGAGAATCTTCTCGACACCAACATTGCTGTTCCAGTTATATACAAAGTCGTAGCTGCCTTGCATGGGTTCGAAACCCAGAGACAACAGCCTCCGGTTGACTTCAGACGGGCGAACTCCTTCACTACTGAACCAGACCACAAGATAGGTTTTCACAGGATCATCCCATATACCAATTAATTAACTTATTTTAGCGTTGACTCTTATTCAATTACTCATTGCTCATTTTATATCATGTTTCGTTTATTTATCTATATTTTGCCTCTTATTGCCCTAATTCCAGGAAAAAACGCAGTCAATGAATAAAAGTTTAGAGTGAAGGATCTGGAAAAGAATAAGAAATAAGAACAGACGAAAAGAGAACAGACAAAAAGAGAAAAGACAAAAAGAGAAAAGACAAAAAGAGAAACGAAAAAAGAGAAAAGACAAAAAGAGAAACGAAAAAAGAGAAAAAATAAAGAAGCAAAGAGCTTCCTAATTTGATTCCGACTACTTACTAAAATTCTCAGACATTATCTTTAAGGGACTCAAGGGCTTTTTTAACCATTTCACGGTAAATCTCAGTATCAGTGGAATAGTGCTCCTTTGCAAGCTTTGAGTTTGGGTCTTCCTGTGCCTCAACTGCCCTTATCCTCTCAAGAGTCTGCTTTGCAGTATCAAGTACCCACAGATTTCTTGTTAGCTCATCTACCTGCTGGATAGATTCAGGGCGGATAGAGGTCAGGACATTTCCATCGTCTGTGGTATAGGTGCTGGTTTTGCCGACGACCGCTACGAAAGCAGGCAGTTCGCACTCTTCAAGGAACTGAGCGGCTTCGGGCTGGTACTGCCCTGCATAGACAAGGAAGGAACCTGTTGGGTCGGAAACCCTGCCTCTCCAGTATTCGGAGTCCGTACCTATATCCTCCTTTTCGATAAGAGTCCCAACAATGAAGATACGGTTCACCTTCGCCCCTGTTGGAGTAAGGAGATACTGAGGGGCATACTGGTCACTTTCGTCTCTGGATGTGAGATTTGAGTCTCTCAGTTCCTGGGAAAAAACCCTGCGCGATACTTCTCTAAAGAAGCCTGTCATTTACTCCACCTCCAGTTCAGCAAGCACTTCATCAAGGAGTTCTCTGTCGAGGAAAGTCCTTGGAATAATTGAATCCACAAGGATATAGCGGTCAAGCCTGTGTCCACTAATAGTATAATACCTTCCAACAAGCTCGTGTTTTAATTTATCCAGTACAACTCCGGGATCAAGGGCATCTGCAGCCATTGCAATGGCGCTGTCAAGAGATACTCCGGAAAGCTCCTCAGTAAGTCCCCGGTTAATCAGGGCGTCCTGGGTGGAAGTTCCCGAGTCAAGGACTGCCTTTATCCTGAGGTCATATTCTCCTTTCACTTTCCCGTGCTCTGCACAGGCGCCTTTAACCAGGGCCCGTTTGCACTCAGGGCACCGCTTTATAAGTCCGGAGCCTGTCTGAATGTCAATCATTGCCCCGAAATATGTAAAAGCAGAAGTCCCCACTTCGATATCTTCATCGAGTGTTTCTATGGAGCTTGACCTGTTAAGCTGAATCTGGAACTTACCGTTCCACTCGTTAACGACCACATTTTTCAGCATGTAACTTTTTCCTTCCTCCATATCAGGAAGTTCGGAGCTTGCCCAGTTAGTGAATTTAATAACACCGGTTTCATCCCCTATAAGCCCTGCCTGTTCTATCGACTCATGGGAGTTTTCCCAGAGCTGGACCACTTTCCCTCTTACCGTAG
>JBFHIK010000365.1:0-3124 GCA_041596555.1 Methanosarcina sp. | reverse complement strand
CCGGCCAGCCAGAACTTTATGGCTTCTCCCCAGGAAATCCGGATATTCACATAATTCATCTCCTTGTCTGGTTCCTTGCTCATCATTTCTGCTATCTCCTTTTTCCCGGAAGAAAAGGTGCCGACCGCAATTCCGCTTTCTACGGCTTCAATGTCCTTTGTTTCAATTTCCTTTTTTGGAAAAGCATTTTCAACAGCCGGTATTTTGACTTCTGGTGCCATTTTTATTTCTGGCTCCCCGGAAATCTTTTTTTCACCCGTTTCCTGTTTCACGGCTTCTCCGGTTTTGATCCATTCCTTTTCAGGATCTTCTTTTTCTACATTGATGCTCGATTTTTCGCTCCCCGGCATTTCATTCTCCATTTTCTTAATTTCAGGTTGTGGTGCAGTCCATGTATCAGGTTTTTCAACTTTTTTAGGCATCTCGAAAGCTATTCTTTCAATCTTTTTCGGTTGTTTCTCTATTTCAACCTCTGTATCCTTTCCGGTTACTTCAGGGGTCGCTTTTGAGGTTGCTTCCGGTTTTGCTTCTGAGGTTACTTCGGGGATCGTGTCAGATGTTACTTCAGAGGTTACTTCAGGGTTTAATTCCCTGAATTCTTCTTTGGTTTTCTTCAACTCTCCACCTTTTTCCCTTTCATCCTGACTTTCGAGCTTTTCCACACTTTCCGTTTCTGCCTCAAGTTCGCTTCTGAAAACAGGTTCAAGTTCCCTGGCTCTGGCATAACATTTCCTTGCTTCCTGAAACCTTTTCAGTGCTTCAAGAGCCCTGCCCTTTGCAATCCAGGCAACGGGATTCCCGGGGTTTGCCTCCAGGGACTGGGTGTAATATTCAATTTTCTTTTCAGGATCTACAGCTCGTTCTCCAAACTTAAACCAGTTTTCAGCTACTTTCTTCTGCTTTTCCTCTTTTATGTTATCCAGAAAACTCATTATAGTCCCTTTGAAGTTTTTTTGTATATCATTCTAAAAGAGTTAATTGTTTTTAACTGTTTTCCATCTATTTCGGGGGGCCAGACCTGTGAAGGGACAGGATCTGAAATTTACAGGATAATTTTATAATTCTGGACCCCTAATAAATAATGTGTAAATAAATTATCTGTGTAATGAAAACTATGGGGGATTTAAAGTGACAAAAATTACAGAAACCGTAAAGAAAGACGTGGAAGCCGGCAAAAAGGGAATTGGGGTCTCTGAAAGGATCGGAAAAATTGGAGAAGATATCGATTCTCTTGCAAAGAAAACCGGAGATGAAGCTTCAATACTTGCAAAGAGCATAAACGAGGAAATCAAGTCCATTGCAGGAGAAATCAAGTCCTTTGATGTGAAAGACGAAATCAAGGGCATCACAGGCAGGGTGGAAAAACTGGTCGATGCCACAGAGGACGCTGCAAAGAAGCTTGCCTCGGAAATCAAGGAAGAAATCAAAAAGTTAATGGAAAAAATATGAACAAATAACAAAAATGAGAAGACTGAAATGTCTTCTCAATCCCTCGTTTTATTTATTTGTTACTCGTCTTATCTGTCACTCGTCTTATCTGTCACTCTTTTATTCTACTTTTTAGGAAAAGATGCACTTCAAAAATATCCAGATATAAAAATTAATTCTGTTATTGTTCAGGCTAACTTTTTTACAGCTAAAAGTGCACCTTTTTTAAGCAGTCCATCGCATTCGATACTCATTTTTCCATTGTTCAGGGATTCAACAAAGGTATTGAGAGGATCTCCAGGATACATTATTTTTCTAAACGTGTCTTCATCGCTATATACCGAAACAGAGGTATCAAAATCCTCCCCTGAACCGAGTTTTCTGAACTCGACGACTTTCCCTTTTTCTGTAACGGCTTTGATTTGCAATTTGCTATTGTCCTTCATGTCTATGTCAAGGCGAATAATGTCATTTCCAGCAAGTTTTTTCAGAGGGACGGGAACTTTATCAATTCCATTGTTATAATTGCCCACAGCCCGCTCCATCTGGCTGAAGAGGTCTTGTGATTTGGGTGCTGTTTCTGCTTTACCGGGGTTTAAATTACTCTGAACCTCCTGGTCTTGATTAAGGAGTATATCCTGTGATTGTGGCTGCATATCTATTTTAACCCGAGTTTGAGCCTGGAGACTCTTTAAATTAATAATCAGCTTATCAAGACAAAGCCCGGAAAGTACTGGGAAGACCGGGTGAGGTCCAATTCCTGAAACATGGACTTCAGAGCCTGGCATTTCATCTCCTGTACCCGCACTGCATATCAGAACCTGAGCATTTAAAAAACTGATAAGCGAAAGGACCAGCATAAATCCCGCAATTAAACGTCTTGTTCTTTGAAACATAAAAGGAATTATGAATTAGACGTATATATGTAAATTCAGAGTTCATTATTTTGAAACCCGTTCTGCCTTAAAAAAATAGATTTAGCAGTAAGGCACAATTTTAACTCAGCAGATGTAAAAACCGGAATCTTGGATTCGCAGCAGTTCATTTCACCACAGCCGAAGCTTCCCTATCAAAGGGGTTTGTCCGCATGGACAGGGAAAACAGATAGGGGTAGTTGATCTTAAGGTACTCCATGTAGGCGATCCACTCGTAAACCAGCAGGCCGTATGCTCTTTTTACGTCCCCTTCGAGGTGTTCCAGGTCGCTTCCAGGCAGCCCTTTGAGTTCTCCCCGGTTCAGCAACTCTTCTTTGAGGTGAAAAACCGCCCTAAGGAGTTCGGTAAAGGTCTCGTGTTCGAGCATAACCGGGTTTTCGAGCAGGCGCAGGAGCGAGTCGTTTCTCTGCTCCAGAAAATCCCTCAGATTCGGCAGATCAAGGGAATCAGCCTTAACGGCATAATCGTATTTCTTCAGCCGCCGGCTCACGTCGGCAAAATCCTTTTCACGATAAATTAAGGAAGGATGCCTATGACTTCAGTCGTAGGAGGAATTCCGTCAACTTCCAAATTCTCTGTGGCATATTCGTATCCATCTGCTCTACTCAAAATATTGCAATATTTATGATTAATTCCCTGCCCTATTCTAACACCTTCTTTATTTTTAATATCAAAATAACCTGTTTTTCTGCAAGCTACAGCACCAAAATGAATTCCTTTGTATTTTCCTTTAGGAACAACCGCTTTAACAATATCTCCTG
>JBFHIK010000364.1:0-3144 GCA_041596555.1 Methanosarcina sp. | reverse complement strand
GGGATTCAAATTTTCTTATACATTCTTCGGATACGCTTTCATGAACTTGAATGTCCCTGACTTCATTCCCCAGTTTTTCGACCTCTGGCTCAAGGTTACTGTGCACAAAATCAGAAAGTTCAGATATAGCAGCCTGTAGAGAATGGAGGCTTTCAGAGAGGCGCGAAAAAAGAGCACTTATATCCATTACCCGGTAACTGGCTCCTGAAACTTCCGAAGAACTATCATGAAAAATCATGGAACCATTTGAGGCTTCTGAAGAGGGAAGCACTGCACCGAAGGCAAAAGTTGAAATATCCTCTTCAGAGAGCGACGTAACAGAGTCTGAAAGCAGAGGATTCTCCGGAAGAGTAAAAAAAGCTTCAGGAGAAATAGAAGGCCCCTGTGGAGAAACTGAAGAACCTGCAGCAAGATTTACGGAGTTTACTTCATGAAAAGAATCTGAAGATATTCCTGAAAAAGCCTTTCCAGCCTTCAAAGTCTGAGGTGCTTCAAGGGATAGGCGACGCTCAACTGCCCTCAACCTCTTTTCAAAGCTTCTGATGCTCTGGTCAAAAACCTCGATTCTTCCCTGCAAATCATCCCTGATTTCGAGCTCTAACTGATATGATTTACTCAATTGAACCACCACTCTATAAAATATTTCAATATTAAATCAGACACCGCCCGTATATAAATTTTTTGACAATGTGGCGGAAAATATAGGAGGTGTGTCTAGAAAAAAAGAAAAAAAAAGAAAAGGCAGCTCCATATTAATCAGTAATCTGTCCCTTGACCCGGAAACCGATTTTTAATCCATAAGTTATAAAGTTCTTCCAGCCTGTCTGGCAGCCCGTCAAAAGAAAGAGGAATCAAAAACAAAAAACCGAAAAAAGTAAAGTATAAAAAAGAAGCTAAAAATAAGGGGATAAAAGGAAAATGAGAGAATCAGATCGGCCTGACCTCAATAAAATCTCCGCTATCCTGAGCTTCCATAATTCCCGATGCAAGGTCCGAGTTTATTCTGAGTTTCACATCTCCATGCCGGCTAACAGTTGCACTGAAGAGATATTCGTCTTCGATAAAAATCTCCACGTCTTTTCCTGCAAGTTCAAAAGCCCCAAGGATAAGGTGTTTCTTTGTCCTTTCGATGATGGGATGAACCGGGGATGCAGGAGTACCTTTTTCAGGCACAGATTCTCTTGCCTTTCCCGGCAAAGTTTTGCGTTCAGCCCCGCGTTTCGGACCTTTTGTGCTTCGTGGAGTTTCAGCTTCCAGTTCCCTTACGTCGATGTGGAGCCCAAGGATATTTTCGATCCTGTCAATTACACTCCCGCCTTTGCCGATAACCTTTCTCATATCTTCATCAGGGACTTTTACGATTGCACTGTCATCTGAGGTCACTTCCACTTCAACAGGGCCTGTTGCATACCTGCTGATAACGTTCCTGATCTCATCTTCAGCAAGCTTCCAGGCAGGTTTCCGGCTTTCCCGGGAAGCACCGATTGGCATGACCACAACCTGCTCCCCGTATGTGTAAATCTCATACTCACTCTTGCCAGTTTCGAAATCCGCAATGGTAATTACCGGCCTTGCAAGATCCTGCTCGGTCATCCCGTGCGGGACCTTAACAGTAAAGGCGAGCACCAGGACCTTTGCAACCTCTCCTTTATCGATGAAAATTACAGTATCGACTACCTGCGGGATAACACCCAGTTCAACCCTTCCGATAAGGCGCTGAATGGCATCAACTGCCCGGGTTGCATGCACGACTCCGATCATCCCGACTCCTGCAAGGCGCAGGTCTGCAAAGATCAGAAAATCCCCGGTTTTTCGTACTTCATCATAAATAGTGTAGTCCGGCCTGACCAGAAGCAAGAGATCAGCGGTGTCTTCCATCCTCCCATTAAGGGGAGAATACTGAGTGATCTCAGGAGGCACCTGCAGGTCCCTTGGGGATTCCATGGTCTTGACTACCTGCCCGTGGTCATTCAAATAACGGGCAACCCCAGCAGCGAAAGTAGATTTCCCGGCTCCCGGCGGTCCTGCAATAAGGACCCCACGCTGGCTTACTATACGCTCTTTAAGCTTCTCGCTCAGCCGGTAATGTTCAAGGTCAACAACAACTGTAGGTCTGACAACAGTTATCTCCATGTCATCGGAGAAAGGAGGATGTGTAATTGCAATCCGCATGTTTCTTATCTGCAGGACCGTAGCCCCGCTCGAAGACATTTCGATAAAAGATTCAGGGTCCAGCCTCGCCCTCTCAATAAGTTCTTTTGAGATGCTGGAAAGCTCCTGGAAAGTTGCAGGCTCCTCCCGGATCCGTACATAACGCACATTCCCAACAGGACCTTTCTTGCCCATTGGAGAAACCGCGTTTTTGAGATGTACGGACATCGTATCATCAGTGAAGAAATGCTCTATTTTAAGAGGGCCTAATTCTGATGGGTCCAGAACTTTGGGATGAATGTACTCAACATCAAGCCCTTTTGCCTTAGCTATCAGAGATTGCACGCGGTCTTCACTAACAAACAGCCCCCCGACCTCAAGAGCCGTACGCCGGATAAGGGCATCCACCCTTCCTTCCTTAGAAAGCCTGATTTCCTCAGAAGTGGGTTGAACCCCGCTGAACTGAAGATTAATCTCCCCTCTGTCTGATAGCTTCCGAAGTTCCGAAAGTTCTTCAAGCCCTTTGAAACCTATTTCTCTGCCCCTGTTTGCCTGAGCTTCAAGCTCCGATACCACAGCTTCGGGAACAACGACCTCAACGCCCCTGAACTCACCACTTCTGATGCGGGACGAGAGCCTCCCGTCAATTATAACACTGGTATCCGGAACGATCCTCGATATCCGCTTCTCATCATCCATATAAAGGGATATAGAGCCAGAAAGTATATAATAAAACTTCTGCTGCTTTTTATACTTAGTTTTACAGAATCCACTAATTGGCACTGATATTTTCCCTTCTTTTTTGACTCAAATGGATTTGGGTTTAGCGCCTTGAAGAATTATACTCCTCCAGTCCGGAAATATATCCGTTTCTTAAAAAGCATAAACCGAAAAAAGACTACTCATAATATCCAGGCGGATTTCCTCTTTGTTACGTCCCAGACTTTCAAGGGTTCTATATGTTGACAATATGCTTCAGTAGCATTTATAATT
>JBFHIK010000363.1:0-3145 GCA_041596555.1 Methanosarcina sp. | reverse complement strand
GGTAACTATTTCTTTCCTATCGTTTACCGATTTTCCATTGCTCCTTATCGGTGATCTGGTCAACCAGGGCTTGTTAGACAAGCCCCTTCCTCAAAAACCTGAGCCGTTAGGTGAAGGTTTTAGGGAGGGGTAATTGACTTTATCGTTTTTATCCTGATCTTATGGCTTTTACTCGAAGCTTGCGGTTTTTATTCAAATTTGATAAATAGTATCATAAGAAGCACCAGGGAGCTTCCGAGAAACACCGTTTCATAGCCTAAAGGATCTATAAATAAACTTCCAAAAACCGGCACCAGCCCGAGACCTGCATAAATTCCTGTATTAAAGATCCCCATTGCAAATCCACTTGAGCTGATCCTGGATACGGCAGTAACAAGCCCTATAACTGAAGCCCCTCCTCCCGCTCCAATAAGGAAGAATGCCAGCAGAGGTGCTTTTGTAGAGAGTAGAACGCCTGCAGCTGCCAGGATTATTCCCGTCCTTACTATCTTCTTATAATCCGCACCTGATCTCCCTGCAGCCAGAGAACTCAGCATTGCAGCTATATATGAGGCGGAAATTGCAAGCCCAAGCTCTGGTTTTGTCAGGAAATCAGCACTGTAGTCCGGATAGTTTGAAGTCAACAGGCCTGTGGCTCCGTATAGGATAACTGAAATTCCCCAGATCTTCCAGAAGCCGCTTTCAGAAAAAGCTTTCCTGACTTTTTTAAAGTGTCCGGCAGGTTCAAAGGTCATTAAGGCTCCAGGCTGCTCTCTGAAAGACCTTTTACTGTTTGAGGTGCCGGATTTTTCCTTTACCCTGCCAGACTTACCTGAAGATAGCAATTTCCAGGCTTCCGGAAGAAGTAAAGCAAAGGAAAAAACTGCGAGAATGGTAAAGATGCTTATTGCAGTTTTGATTCCCAGTTCTGCAAGCAGTCCTGAGAAAAAAACTCCTGACGCAAGTCCGGCATTTAACAGGAAATTAAATTCTCCCATACTTCGCTGGCTTTCTTTCCATTCTGAAATCATGGAATAAGCCGCAGGAAAAAAAGCCCCGCAGCCCAGGCCTTCTACGAATCTTGAGATGCCGAGAATCCACAGGTTGTCAGAAAACGAAATAAAAAGCCCCGAAATAACAGTAAGTGTGATTCCCAGGCCTGCTACCTTCAGGTTTCCTATTCTGTCTGCAAGAATTCCGAATGGGAGCATTGTGAGAAGAGCCCCTATAAAATATCCGGAATAAAGCAGGCTTGAGACCGCAGGGCTCGCGTTGCCCTCTCCTGCAAGCTCAGGAAGGACAGGAATTGCTGCATTAGAAAGGCCCTGGATCGCGAAGACTGAAGAGTAGAGTATGAGTTTTTTCGGGTTCATGGTTTTTTTCTGTTCTGTGTGTTTGATCAATAATTTAATTTTCGGTAAGTCGAATTTAATTTTCGGTAAGTCGAATTTCCACAATCTAATTTTTACTGTAAGTTTAAGATATTTCTGCTTTTTTCGGGATCTATTTCCTTCTGGTTTTTATTCTGAATTTTTTCTTCTTTTATTTGGATACACCTGAATGTGGATACACCTGAATGTGGATACACCTGAATGTGGATACACCTGAATGTGGATACTATCTTTTAGTTTTTTAATAGAAGGGTTACTGCCAGGATACAGCCAGTTGCAACAAATATCTGTTCAAAGCTCATGGTCCCTGCAAGGAGCCCTGCAGTGATCGGGAGCAAGGAAAGGCCTGCATATATGGTTGTGTTAAAAAGCCCCATTGCAAGACCTCTATCTGCATCCATTCTTGCAACAGCCAGGGCAAAACCTACCATTGCAATTCCTGCCCCTCCCCCGAGGCTTGGGAAACCCAGAAAGGGGTAGTTAATAGCAAAAAGAGCACCAAGAGCAGAGAATAATAATCCTGTCCAGATGATTGTTTTTTCCTTGACTCTAAAACGCCCAACCAGAAGAGAAGTGACCATAGCGCAAATATAGAGGCTCGCAATAGCGCTTCCAAGCTGGGCTTTTGTCAGGACTCCAAGACTGTAGTCAGGATAGTAGGCTATAAAAACCCCGATCGCTCCGTTGAGCAAAAAAGAACTCAGCCATATCCCTGAATTATGGCGGTTAAGGAGCCCTGCAACTTTACTGAAAGACTGTTTGAAATGGTCTTTGAGAGAACCTGGGTCTGGCAGTAAATTTGATTCTTCTCCTGTCCCTTTCGGGTTAATGAGTTCTCTGTGTCTGGGAATAAGAGGGATAACCGAAAGCAAAGCTAAAAAAGTGAATATAAGGATGGCACCTTTCAGGTAAATATCTGCCAGCACGCCTGAGAATAAAGCTCCCGAAGCCAGTCCTGCATTGAAGAGAAAGGTGAATTCTCCCATACAACGTCCTGGATCTTTACACTTTGAGAGTGTAGAAAAGGCCGCAGGAAAAAAAGCTCCGCAGGCAGAGCCTTCCATAAACCTTGAAATAATAAGGATCCATAGGTTTTCGGAGAAAAGAATAATTAGCCCTGAGATGGCTGTAAGGATAATGCCAAGCCCTATGAACCTGAGGTTTCCGAACCTGTCAGCCAGAATCCCAAAGGGTAGCATTGTTGCAAGGGCTCCAAGAAAGTACCCTGAAAAGAGCAAGCTTGATGCCAATTCTCCAAATGTATTGTGATAACGGGCTGCAAGTTCTGGGAGGATGGGAATTACAGCATTGGAAAGCCCCATAATTGTAAAAACTGCAAAATAAATTAAACGCCTCTCAGGGTTCATAGAGCTTAAAACCCGCAATCTCGTATAAGTTTCTTATCTTGGTTACCCTCCCTGGAATTGTTCTTCTTTTTCTTTTTCTTTTTCTTCTTTCAATTTGCGGTTTCTTCTTTTCCTACGGCTCTTCGGTAATTTAACATGTTACAGCTCGAGTTCACAGAGTCTGGTAATTTTTCCACGAACTTATTGTCTGTAAAGAACAGAGGAATATCTGACCCTCAACTTGTAAAAACAGGTTAATCGGTGTTGATTTTATATAAATCAATTAACAGAAATTTGCCTCTTAAACCTTAAGGCTAATGGTTAATGACATTGTTTTTGATGGGCTGAATCGCCGTGGTTTTTTTATATTATATTAAACTCGGACGAAATGCATAGCTATTTATATAATTACTTTGAATAGGGATTATG
>JBFHIK010000362.1:0-3146 GCA_041596555.1 Methanosarcina sp. | reverse complement strand
GTCATCCTCAGGCAAAGGTTTATAGATAAGTTTACTATTTGAGCCGGTTAGCTCAATTACTTTCTGTGCAAGTTCTAAGATTGTGAATTCCTCAGGATTTCCAATATTTATCGGTCCTGTCAAATCTTCACGAGAATTCATCATACGAATCAGGCCTTCAATCAAGTCGTCAACATAGCAAAAACTTCTGGTCTGTGTACCTTCCCCGTAAATGGTTATGTTTTCGTCCTTAAGTGCCTGCACAATGAAATTGCTCACCACCCTCCCGTCGTTTGGGTGCATCCCGGGACCATAGGTATTAAAACTTCGTACCACTTTTATATTCAAGTCATGTTGGCGTCTGTAATCAAAAAAAAGTGTTTCAGCGCATCTTTTCCCTTCATCATAGCATGCTCGTGGGCCAATGGAATTTACATTACCTCGATATTCTTCTGACTGGGGATGGACCTGGGGGTCACCATAAACTTCTGAAGTTGAAGCCTGCAGAATTTTTGCATCCAATCTTTTTGCAAGGTCCAGCATATTGATTGCACCCATTACTGAAGTTTTTGTTGTCTGAACCGGATCAAACTGATAATGAACAGGACTGGCTGGACAGGCGAGATTGTAAATTTCATCTACTTCCACAGAAAGCGGAAAATTAATGTCATGGCGAATAACCTCAAAATAGGGGTCTTTCATAAGGTGAACAATATTTCTTTTTTTGCCAGTGAAAAAATTATCTACACATATAACTTCATGACCTTCATTTAATAAGCGTTCACATAGATGTGACCCTAAAAAACCAGCTCCGCCAGTAACCAAAATTTGTTTTCTCATATAATTCCTTCTTGTTGTGTGTTATAATTGAGACTGAATATACCACTCATAAGTTCGTTCAATTCCATCCTTCAACGAAATCCTGGCTTTCCACCCTAACCCATTCAACCTCGAAACATCCATCAATTTTTTAGGAGTGCCATCGGGTTTTGAAGTATTATATCTGATCTTCCCTTCAAACCCAACAATTTCTTTGATTAGTGCAGCTAATTCGCCTATTGTAACATCCTTTCCAACCCCAATATTCACAAACTCCCCGATATCCAAAAAACCATAATTCTCCATCAAATAAACACATGCATCCGCCATATCGTCCACATGCATGAACTCCCGGAGTGGCTTTCCCGTACCCCAAACAACAACTTCAGGTTCGTTATTCACCTTTGCTTCATGGAATTTCCTGATCAAAGCAGGCATTACATGTGAAGTCTCAAGATCAAAATTATCATTAGGCCCATACAGGTTGGTTGGCATCACAGAGATGAAATTAGTCCCATACTGCTGGTTATAGTGTTTGCAGAGCCTTATTCCAGCAATTTTTGCAATTGCGTAGGCTTCGTTGGTTTCCTCAAGGGAGCCAGTTAACAGATATTCTTCTTTGAGGGGCTGGGGAGCTAACTTTGGATAGATACAGGAAGAACCAAGAAAAAGCAGTTTTTTTACACCGCACTTGTAAGAGGCGTGGATGATGTTTGATTCGATAATCAAATTCTCATAGATGAATTGGGCAGGATAGGTGCTGTTGGCAAGGATTCCACCCACTTTTGCTGCAGCTAAGAAAACGTATTCGGGCTTTTCCTGTTCGAAGAATTCGTTTACTGCCTGCTGGTTGGTGAGGTCAAGTTCTTTGTGGGTGCGGAAGATAAGATTGGTGTATTCTTTAGATTCAAGTTTTCTCTTAAGGGCTGAACCTACAAGGCCGCGATGGCCGGCTAAGTAGATTTTTGAGTCTTTGTCCATTTTATCGCCTTTAGTTTGACAGGGGGAATTTTAGGGGAGGGTTTTGCTATTTTTGCTATTATACATCAGCAACCTTTATAAAATATTAAGATTTAGCTTTGAACTTTCAGCCAGGTTTTCTTCAAGTTCCTGACAGGCTGCTAATTTATCAAAGGGATAGTTTTTCAGGACTTCTTCTTCATCGGATTTTATCATTATTTTTACCAGGTCTTCCATTTTGACTTTGGGTTCCCAGCCAAGTTTTTCTCTGGCTTTTGAGGGGTCGCCGATAAGGAGTTCTACTTCAGTTGGCCTGTAATATCCAGGATCTACTTCAACTATGATTTTGCCTGTACTGGCATCGATTCCTACTTCTTCTACGCCTTTTCCCTGCCAGATAATGTCTATTCCCAGCTCTTTGAATGTAAGTTCCGTGAATTCCCGGACTGAATGGGTTTCGCCTGTTGAAATCACATAGTCGTCGGGGGTTTCCTGCTGGAGCATCAGCCACATGGCTTCCACGTAGTCTTTTGCAAAGCCCCAGTCACGTTTAGAATCAAGGTTTCCGAGGTAAAGTCTTTCCTGTAAGCCGTATTTTATCTTTGCAGCAGCCATCGTGATTTTTCTTGTGACGAAGGTTTCCCCGCGAACCGGGGATTCGTGGTTGAAAAGGATGCCGTTGCATGCGAAAATGTCGTAGGCTTCCCGGTAATTTATCGTAATCCAGTAAGCGTACAGTTTGGCGGCTGCATAGGGGCTTCTCGGGTAAAATGGAGTTGTCTCTTTCTGAGGGATTTCCTGGACTTTTCCATAAAGTTCACTGGTTGAAGCCTGGTAGAATTTCGTTTTCTTTTCAAGGCCGAGGATGCGGATAGCTTCCAGAATACGTAGGGTTCCCAATCCATCGGAGTTTGCTGTGTATTCAGGAGTTTCAAAAGACACCTGAACATGGCTCTGAGCAGCCAGGTTGTAAATTTCATCCGGCTTCACTTCCTGAATGATCCGAATCAGGTTGGTGGAATCAGTCAGGTCTCCGTAATGCATGAAAAAGTTTACATTTCTCTCGTGGGGATCTTTGTACAGGTGATCAATTCTTGCCGTATTAAAGGAAGAAGATCGTCGTTTGACTCCATGCACAATATATCCTTTATTCAAAAGAAACTCAGCCAGGTATGCGCCGTCCTGACCTGTTATCCCGGTGATTAAGGCGACTTTTTCCATATTACGACCTCGGATTTACTTATTAATAATTCGTAGGGGGACCAAAGCTTTAAAAATAATTTATTAAACTTCTGCCAGGTGATTCATTTACTTCCAGACACTTAATCAAACATGACAATGTCCCCTTCGTCTACAAACTCTCCAAACTGAATATCTGTAGGCTTCAT
>JBFHIK010000361.1:0-3150 GCA_041596555.1 Methanosarcina sp. | reverse complement strand
GAATTCAGTACATAGTATGGGTCTGAATAATAGTTGGAGGTTAGTAGATAGTGAAAAAATGGGACGTTGACGGTATTCATCCCGCCACTAAAGTAACGGGCATTCTGCTTTCGACTGTCGTAATAAAAGAAAATTACAGGGCATATTCGGTGCCCTTTCATCAATTTCTCATCAACTTTTCATCAACTTTTCATCAACTTTTCATCAACTTTTCAATAGGCTCTCAATAACTTTTCAATAGGCTCTCAATAACCTTTCAATAGGCTCTCAAAAGCCAATCGGCCTTTCTGCCGGGATCATAGCCATTGGCACCTGGCCTACGAGGCGGGCTACTATCCTGCAGCGGGAAAGGAGATGTTTTTCTTTCCTGATGTCCTCAAGGCGGTCAAAGATGTGGCTGTTTTCAGGGCTTTCGGGAATATTTATCCGGATGATTTTTTCAAGAGATTCCATTTTTTGCATGAGGGCTTTTTTGTCGGCTGAGGTTTTGAAGGTCCAGTCCTGGACTTCACGGCTGACGGCAGAGGTAATTTCTTCCGAGGGGGTGCCTTTTACCAGGAAGCAGGCAAAACGGGCTTTTTCCCTGATTTCCTCAAGGGTGTCTGTCATCCTCTGTTCCGAAACCTTCTGCTTCAGGGCAGGATGTCCTTTTTGCTCAACTTTCTTTGAAAGGACGACTTCTTCTTCAGCCCGTTCGAAAAGGGCGCCGGAGTCCTCAAAGATCCGGAGAGAGGATTCAAGAAGCTTTTTCCTGGTAGCAAGGTCAATTGAGTCGGGTTTAGCAGCTTCCTGAAGGATTTTTTCAAATTTCCTGAAAGTCCTGGAAAGGTCGTCGATTTCGTCTACATCTCCCATTTCACAGACCATGGCTGAAAAGTACTTCTCGGACTCTTCCCTGCCGATCTCGGAAGGATCTGAAGAAAAGGAGACTTTTCCGGAAGATCCGGCAGACAGAAGGTTCCGGAAGGCTTCGTAGAAGTTCAGGTAGAAGCCTGGGAGAGGATGGTTGGAAGCTGTTTTGGCTGAATTCCTGAAATCCAGGACGGCTTCTTTAAGCCCGTGCATGTATTCGGCTTCAGATTTTGCCTTTGCCGCATCATGGAGGGAGGCTATCCCGAGGGAACGGAATGCATACTTCCGCACGTAAGCGCGCTCTGAGCCTGTTAGTTTCTCAAGGCTCTCCAGGGCCTGAAGTGGGTTGGGATGCACCGAATAAGCAGACTCAAAGGCTCGGGAAGCTGCCCTCTGGACAGAACTGTCCCTGTGGTTTGTAAGGGAAAGGAGATCAGCCCAGGCTTTATTTTTGTTCGGGACCAGCGGGAAAGAAGGAGCTAAGGCCTTTGCGGCTCCTTTCCGGACATCTTTGTCCCAGTGGGACGAAAGCTGCACAAGTCGGCCCCATGCTTCCTGTTTATCCTCTGTGAAGGGAAAGGCCAGAGCGAGCAGGTCCGATGCACTTTTCCGGAGGTAATTGTCCGGTCCTGAACAGAGATTGGAAAGTTTGTAAAAGATACTCGTTTTATCTTCCAACTGGGGGAGGACCAGGGAGAGAAGGTCGGCAGCATCCTTGCGGACAGAGGATTCAGAGTCGACACCCATCCGCAAAACCTCCTCCCAGACGTCTGTCATTATTGCCTGTCCCAGGCTTGCTTTCATGTCCTGTTCCGAACCTGCTTTTATATCCTTCTCTGAACCTTCGTTAATGCCTGTATTTTGGTCTCCTTGCAGGGAAAAGAGAGCTCGGAGGGATACGGATGCACCCTTCCGAATTATGGGGTTGGGGTGTGCTGAAAGGTTTAGCAGTCTGTTACAGATCTTTTTCTTTTCCGGCAGATGGGGGAAAGCCGAGGCGAGAGAGTCAGCAGCATCCATCCGGACATAACTGTCATCATCGATCGCCAATTTCAAAAGTTCGACAGAAAGCTGTTTTTCCGGATTTCCCGGTCCTTTTACATATCCTTCCCTGAAAACAGAAGCGAGGGAATACGCTACACTCCTGCGGGCAAAGGCAGGATTTCTTGTAATTTTTGAGAATTCTTCAGTAGCTTCCTCATCGGAAGCAATGTAAGGGTAAGCAGAAGCAAGGGCATTCATTGCCCGCCTGATCACATAACTGTGGCTTTCGGCTGTAAGGTGGAGGAGGTCTTCCCAGGCTTTTTTCTTGTCGGAAACGTGCGGAAAAGCCTGGACAAGGGTGTCGGCAGCTCTTCCCCTTACATAGCTGACTTCACTTCCCGCAAGTTCTGTAAGGTCTTTCCAGGCACTGTCTTTATCCTCAAGGTGCGGAAATAACGAGGAAATGGAGTCCACTGCCCTGTTCCTCACATGACTGTCTGCGGCTCCGCTGAACCTTAGAAGGGTAGACCAGGCTTTATTCCTGTCGGGGAGGTGAGGAAAAACCAGAAACATGGTATCTGCCGCACGCCGCTGGAGAGTCCCCTTTTCAGAGGCAATCAGCCCTAAAAGGTCTTCCCATTCCGCTTCTTTATTCCGGGAACGGATAAAAGCGGCAGCAAGGGCTTCAAAAGCTTCTTTCTGGAGAATTCCTCTCTCTTCCAGAGCAAGCTTGAAGAGCTCGTTCCAGGCTTTATCCTGGTCTTCGACATGCGAAAATACCACTCCGAGAGCTCGGGTAGCCTCAACCCTGGTGTTCATGTCCGCAGACTCTCTCAACTCAAACAGGTCTTTCCATGCCTGTGTTTTGTCTGGGATCAGAGGAAAAACCGATTTGAGGCAGGAAAAAGCATATTCTCTTACAGAATCGGTTCCGGAAACCGCAAGTTTCAGAAAGTCGTTCCAGACCATCTGTTCCCCGGGCATAAGGATATAAGATGTAGCAAGGGCATGTACCGCTGCCTTCTGTACCCCCGGAGCCGGGCTGGCTGTAAGGCCTGCAAGTTTCGTCCAGAGCTTTTTCCTGTCTGGCACATGAGGATAAACTAATTCAAGAGTTTTGACTGCTGTTTCCGTTACAAGGTTGTCCTTATCTGAGGAGAGCCTGAGCATATCATCGAAAGCCTGCTCCCGATTAGGGAGGATTTCAAAATTAGCACTCAACTGGTTCAGGGCATCGATTTTCTCTTCCATAAAGGGATTTAAAGTTCTGTCGTGTAGGGTTTCTTGGTTGATCACGTTTTCACCAACTTCAGG
>JBFHIK010000360.1:0-3151 GCA_041596555.1 Methanosarcina sp. | reverse complement strand
GTAGTATCTCTGAATGGTAGTATCTCTGAATGGTAGTATCTCTGAATGGTAGTATCTCTGAATGGTAGTATCTCTGAATGGTAGTATAATAGTCACTTATAGTCACTTTCACAGAGGATACTTCCATAGAGATTATTTAATTAAAGCTGCTCTGGGCTTTATCTTCTGATATTCACAAATAATCTTTTTTTCGTGACCGGAATTAACTTCTTCCATTCCACAATGGCATCTTCATAAAACTCATATTCGTCTACAGTCTTATCCGCTAATTTACCGTCTACTTCATAGATATAAAATCCTTCTTCCCCATCCGTAGAGATAACCTTTATCCTATCCCCCATTTCCCTTACCTCTACAGCGGCTACACTTTTCAGGGCTTCAAGCAGGCTCGTACCTTTTTCTACTTCCAGCTTTCTGTTTTCTGCAAAGCGGTCCAGAAAAGAATAAACATTGTTCAGTTTTATGCCTATCATATGAGTATTTCCGATTTTTCTCCTTCCTACAAGTTCGGCTTTTTCCAGTATTTTCACATGTTTTGCCGCCACAGGTACAGAAATCCCTATTTCCCTTGCGAGACCGGAGATATGCTTATCTCCTTCACCCAGGCTTTCAAGAATAGAGAGACGTGTATCACTTGAAATAGCTTTGAAGAGATTTTCTCCGCCGCCGTTCATTCCTGAATCCCTCATAACACTTACTACCATGATTATCTTCTATTTTATCTCAACTACTTATAATTGTTGCCTCCATTAAAGCAAGTAAAGTATGTCATTCACTCTATTCATTGCTTTTTTTATTATTCATTTTAACAAATTTACTTTATTATTTCTTCCTTCATTTTTCTTTCTTCAAAAAAATCTCATGGTTAACAGAGTGAATAGTTACATAATTTTTGTTAAATTTTGCGTCCCATTTGCTATTCGAGCCAGAAGATCCTTTTTTAATGTATGTAATGTATCAATTTTTCCTCCTGCAGACTTTTCCACTTCTTTTGATTATTCATTCTGATCTCTGGTCGACGACTGCCGGGATTTTTAACCTTTATTTCCAAAAATGTAATCAATAGACACTTGTTATCCAGAAGGATAACGAACGTTACCCAAAAACCAGTTTTTATTTAATCCTATTATAGATGCTCAGAAGGTACTATGGACTCTTCTACGTTGACTGTTATTGGAATTTTAATAGGTATCCTTATCTTCGGGATTAAAACTGGATTAGGTTGTGGATTTTCAAACATCACTACGCGAGAAATTCTTACAATTGCTGGAAGTTACTTTTTTCTTGCCCTTTTATTCGGAAGCGTTGCTGACCATATAAGCCTGGATGCTTTTGAGCGTCTTTCTTCAATGGGTATGGGAGTCCATGTTCTTGTCTCCCTGCTTCTCATAGGGGCCGGGGTTTACACCCAGAAAAAGTGGAATTCAGGAAAAGATGTTTCCAGACACACTTTCCTGGCTATATCCATGCCCTGTCCGGTCTGCCTGGGGGCTCTTGCGGTATCCTGCATGCTGCTTTCAGAAAATCTCAACTTTTCCGGGATAAAAATAGGGATTTTTGTAGGAATTGCTTTTTTTACTGTAGTTGTAGCTTCTTCTTTTCTTTTCAGGTTTGGGAAAATCCGGCTGGGAATGACTCCCGAAACTATGGGAAGCGCCATGATGCTTCTTGGAATTTATTATCTTTTAGGGGCTCTGCTAATCCCTGCATATATGAAAACAAAACAGATGAACCTGGCTCCTATGCAAACGGGAGAAACAAGCATTTTTCCCCTTCTGGCTTTCGGGGTTTTAGTCCTTGCAGGTTTTTTCCTTGGCCGTGTGAGGTCTAACCAATGAGTAATATGGATCTGTTATCTCAGACGATGTACGTATTTTCATCGGCTTTGCTGTATCCGGTAATGATACTTCTGACAATCCTTGCCTTTGTTTCACTTATTCAATTAGGAGAATTCATCTCTGAGTATTCAAAAAGGAATAGAGATCGGAACAACCTGGAAATTGGTTGCAAAAAAATACGGGACAGTCTTCTAAATTCGGCTTTTTCGGAAGCATCAAGGGCTCTTGAAAGCCTAAAACAAACTTATATGGTCACGTCCTTTGCAAGAGAGGCTGCAAAATATCTCGAAGAAAGGAATTCTCCTGCAATCGAGAAGCTCTCTGAGGAATACGAGATAAAAATGGCAAAGCGCCTTGAAAACACGAAGATCAGTTCAACGGTTGCCCCTATGCTCGGACTTATGGGGACGCTGATCCCGCTGGGACCTGCCTTGATAGGGCTTTCACAAGGAGATCTCGAAACCCTTGCACAGAACCTTATGATTGCCTTTGCAACTACTGTTGTAGGGCTCTTTTCTGCCGGAATAGCCTATGTGCTTACCCAGGTCAGGAGGCGCTGGTACTGGGAGGATATGTCGGATATCGATTACATCCTGGATATACTCGAGGAGAAGAGCGGAAATTGATCGCTTTCTTAATAGGAGGGAAACCATGCGAAAATCCAGAAGGTACAGGCGAACCGGGCTTTTAAATGACTCCGATGAGCAAAACCCCATGACCGGGGTTGCCAATCTCTTTGACGTTGCAATGGTCTTTTCTGTAGCTTTACTGGTAGCCCTTGTGATGTCTTACCATCTTCCTGAACTTCTGAGCTCGAATGAGGATATTACAATTGTAAAAAATCCGGGAGCTGAGGACATGAAGATAATCATCAAGGAAGAAGGAAAACCCATAGAAGTCCTGAACATGACCGACAACATTGGAGGGGGAACGGGTGAAGCCCTTGGGACAGCTTACAAACTTGCCGATGGCAGGGTGATCTACGTCCCTGAAGATTCGGAGGGGAACGGTACATCCTCTTCAACGGATACATCCTCTTCAACCGGCACATCCGTTTCAGATTAATTCTTTTCCACGATTTACGCAAATTTAGTTTTTGTTGTCTGCATCGGTGGAATTTATCTGGGATTCAGGAAAAGAAAGTTTTAAATTCGTATGTGAAATACGGCGCAATGTGAACTACCACTCAGCTAAAGACTGAGTGGCTTCTTGGTTCATTCCTCCCTCTTTTGAGGGCAAGTCCCCAAGCTCATCCCCGTAGTTCCTACGGTGTCATAATCCAATTAGATTTTGATCTATTAGTGCAAATTTTT
>JBFHIK010000359.1:0-3161 GCA_041596555.1 Methanosarcina sp. | reverse complement strand
GAACTACCGTTCATAAGTCCACAGGCTCTACCCTCTGTTCCAGAGGTGAAGAAAGATCAAATTGGTTCTGGTTTCCCTGGCCTGGTTATCGCTCAGGAATTCAGTACACAGTATGGGTCTGAATAATAGTTGGAAGTTAGCAGATAGTGAAAAAATGGGACGTTGACGGTATTCATCCCGCATCTAAAGAAGCGGGTATTCTGCCTTCGACTTTCGTAAAAACAGAGAGAAGGATATTATTTTTGTTCTACGGGGAAGATACAATGACAGATTTTTTCAGAAATACGTTTGGGAAAAAATCGGATGATTTGTTAATTATTTTAGTCGTGGGCCTTTTCTTCACATCATTTGCCTCCCACTTTGGTCTTTTTGAATCCATCATTTTATTTGTTGAAGAATATAGTAACCGTGAAATCGGTGGGATGCTTACTCTTTTGATTTATCTTACCTTTGCTTTCGGAATTTTCTCCTTGCGGCGCTGGATGGAACTTGAAAATGCCCTGGTGCTTCAGGAGCAGGCAGAAAAGAACATCAGAGAGAAAGACAAAAGATACAGAGCTTTGTTTGAAGAGTCAAATGATGTAATCGCTATTCTGAATGAGGAAAAAGTCCTGGACCTTAATAAAAAAGGCCGCACTGCTCTCGGGCTGGGCAACGGGAACCTTGAGGGCATCTCATTGGGGACACTGGTGCCTAAAGAATATCTGGTGACAGTCCGGGAAGCCCTGAAAGTCACTCTTGCAAACGGGGCTTCGCGCTTTGAAATGAAATTTCAGAAACAGAAAGGGGCTATTATTGATGTGGAGGTTAACTCCTCTTCCCTGAGCCTTGAGGACAGAGAAGTCCAGTTTGTTGTTAGAGATATAACTTCGCGTAAAAGAGCCGAAAAAATGGAGAATGAAAGCCAGGAGAGGTTGAATAAGATAATTGACAACGCCCTTTGCGGGATTTTACTGGTAGAAGTCTCCACACACGAAATTGTGGAAGTAAATCCGGCAGCTGAAGAAATGATAGGGCTTCCGAAAGACGAAATCGTCGGAAATGTCTGCCATCAATTCGTCTGTCCTGCTGAGATAAATAAGTGTCCGATAACTGACATGGGGGAAACTGTCGACAGGTCTGAGAGATTAATGCTCCGAAATGGAAGAGGTGAACATTTATCTGTCCTGAAAAGTGTGGTCCCTGTAAAAATAGGAGGGAAAGAATACCTTATAGAAAGCTTCATCGACCTTTCCGAACGCAAAAAAGCTGAACAGGAACTATTGCAGGCAAAGCTTGCTGCTGAAAGTGCCAACCGTGCCAAGAGCGAGTTCCTGACGACTATGAGCCATGAACTGCGTACTCCTCTTTCAGCAATCATCGGATTTTCGGATGTGATGCTCGAAGGAATGAGCGGAGAGTTCAATGAGCAGAATACAAAGTTTCTCAACAATATATCTAACAGCGGAAAACATCTCCTCTCTCTCATAAATAACATTCTTGACCTTTCCAAAATTGAAGCCGGCAAGATGGAACTGGACATGGAGATGTTTTCAGTTTCCGAAGCCTTTAGCTACACCAGGGCTGTAACCTCAGGTCTTGCCATGAAAAAGGACATCACAATAAAATATGACCTGGAGCCTGAGCTTTTAATCTATGCTGACAGGATACGTTTTAAACAGGTCATCTACAACCTTATGAGCAATGCCATAAAATTTACACCAAAAGGTGGATCAGTAGAGGTTTTGGCCGCAAAAGCAGGAGATTCTGTCAGAGTAAGTATTTCGGATACGGGGATAGGAATTTCAGAAGAAGACCAGAAACTCCTTTTCCAGCCCTTCATGCAGGTCGATTCCAGTATCAATCGCCAGTATGAGGGCACAGGGCTTGGGCTGGCTCTGGTCAGAAAGTTTGTAGAGCTCCATGGGGGTAAGGTCTGGGTTGAGAGCGAAACTGGAAAAGGCTCGACTTTTACATTTGAATTACCTTTGAAATACAGGAAAATTCCCGAAACATGCATAAATGGTTCAGCATTTCCGAAAAAATAGTCCCGCTGACAGCCGAAAAGGAAGAAAAAGAAGAACCTTAAAGCCAAAAATATTAAAGCCAGAAACCTTAAAGCCAGAAACAGTAAAGCCAGAAACATTAAAGCCAGGAACCTTAAAGCTAGAAACCGAAAAGCCAGAAACCCTGGAACCAGAAACATCTGACGAAACTGAGACTCCGGTAATGGCTTCGGCAATCCTGACCCTTAATTCTATCAGAAGCAGGATCAGATTTCAACTATCTTCAAGACCTTCTTTCTTAAGAAAGTCCAGAGTCGCCTCTGCATATTTCTCCGGGAAATAGCGTTCTCCGGAGTGCTCTCCATCCTCGAATACAATAATCTGTACTTTCGGAAGCTTCTCTTCCATTGCAAGAGTAATTCCCGGAGGAGCGTACTCATCTTCCGTACCAACCAGAAGCAGGGTTTCACTGTTTATTTCCGGCAGGCGTTCGTAGGTGCCGTTCCATTTCAGGTTTGCATCTGCCTGTTTCCGAATTGCCGGGCTTAGTCCTGAATTGTTTGCAACGGACTGAAGCATACTTTTGAGATAACCGGTGTCAGGGGCATCAACGCTGTAAACTGCCGACGATAAGATGAGTTTATCAACTTTTTCCGGATAATTGAGAGCCAGTTCCTGGGCAATGGATGCCCCCATTGATGTCCCGAAAACACTGGCTTTCGGAATCCCGAGAGCCTCGAGAAGGCCGGCTGTATCACTGGCAAACAGTTCAAGGGAATGATTTTCCCTGTCATCTGAAGAGTAACCTACTCCTCTGTTATCGAATGTAATCACCCTGTAATCCTGAGCCAGCTCCCATACAAAAGTTTCATTCCATGCACCCATGTTTCCCCCAAAACCCATAATCAATAGAAGGGGCTCTCCTGACCCGAACTCCCTGTATCCGAGCTCGACTCCGTTAACAGAAACATACTTTACGGGGGAGGAATCAAGAGAAAAGTTTGAAGCCATTAATTGTTTAGTCGAGTCTTCTTGTTGAACACCTGTACACCCGGAACCTGCAAGAAATATAAGAAATAATACCGCTGGGAATAGGCTCTTCAGGATAAATGGGCTTTTAGGACTAAACGAACTCTTTGGACTAAACGAGTTTTTCAGACTAAACGAATTTTTCAG
>JBFHIK010000358.1:0-3167 GCA_041596555.1 Methanosarcina sp. | reverse complement strand
TGAGGATTATTTCAACAATATCAGGGAAGGGCCGAAAGTATGGGATTTTAGTCTGGATCTAACTCTTTATATAGTTCTTGAGCCTGCTTCCTGGTTCAGTCTCTGGAAAACTTAATTTCCGGAAAAATTCAGCTTCTGGAAGCTCTTCTTCTGGATCAGTTTTGAGAAATTATCTTAAAGAAACACATACATTTTTTCAATAATTGTATGTGCCTTTAGGGGCAGAAAATTTGTATTATTTTAGATAAGTGAAGGCTTTATTTAGCTATTAATCCCCCATCAAGCCTTACTTTATTTCCCTTTAATTACCGCCCTTTTCCCTTGAAGAACGTTTTAGGGAATTCTTTTCTAAATCTCCCTTTCTCTATATAATCTTCAATACCTTAAATTTCTTTTTATATATACTGGTTACAATAATCCATACTATCTTATTTTAAAAAGCCTCAGCATCTATTCTTTAATTAAAAAAGTTTTAGCACCACATACTTTTTAATTTATTGCCGGAAGTAATTCAAATACTTATAATACTCCATCTGTCTTACTTAACACATATGCAGGACATTACTTTTATCGATGGAGGCAGCCTTCCCACACCTGTGGGTCTCACCAGGGAATGGGTGAAAGTTGCAGCTGAAAACCGGGACGAGGACGAAAAACTCTTTTCTCTGGTAAGGGAGACTTTCCAGAGAAAAATCGATGTTGGAGTGCACGTTCCTACCTATCCGCAGTTCCGGGATATGATAGGGCAGTTTCTGGACATAATCAAAGATGAAAAGAACTGTTATGAGCCTTATGTGGTAAAAGAGGAAAACGCAAAAATTCTTGAGCTGGAGATAATTGATGAGGTTGCAAAGCAGTACAGGGAAGAGACAGGAGAAACTCTAGGGGTTAGAGTTTGCGTTGCTGGCCCTACGGACCTTTACCTTCAGGCTTTCGGAGCAACTGCTTTTTCAGATGCATATCATATCATGGCTCTGAATATCGAGAATTTCATAAAGCAGGCGTTTAAAGCTGCGAAAAATTTCAAAATCAGGGTTATTTCTCTGGACGAGCCAAGTCTTGGAATGAATGACAGAATCCAGTTTTCTGACTCTGATATCATCTCTGCCCTTACTCTGGCTTCTACCTACGCGCGAAAACAGGGAGCAGATATGGAGATCCATCTGCACTCTCCATTAAAGTATAAACTTGTTTGTGAGACCCCTATCAATGTTATCGGGTTTGAGTATGCTGCAACTCCCTCTTACATCGATCTCATGGACAAAAAAGTTCTGGAGGACTCGAATACTTACATAAGGCTTGGGGTCTCGAGGACTGATATTTCCAGCCTTATAGGTATGGTTAACGAGACCTATGGAGTCAATGCCTGGAAGGACAAAGAGTACATGCAAAAAATTGTTACTGAAATGGAAACTCCTGAGATCATTAAAAAACGGCTTGAAAAAGCTTCTTCTATTCTCGGAGACCACATAAAATATGCAAGTCCGGACTGTGGGCTGGCATACTGGCCGGACCAGGAACTTGCTTTCAGGCTGCTTGAGAATACGGCAAAAGGCATCAACGCATTTAATGCAGAAATGAAAAATCAGGAGTAACCTGGGGAAACGATGGGAGACGCGCGGGAAAATTCCCCACGTTTTCTTCTCTACTTTTTTATAATATTACTGTCTTCCCAATAATGATAAATTCTTAAAGGTATACTAAGAGAGCATGCAAGAAATCATTTTTGACGATATCGGAAGCTATCCCCTACCCGAAGGAGTCAGTAAGGAATGGGTACAAAACGCCTTTAAAACGAGAGCAGAAGATGAGAAACTTTTTACGGTAATCAATGATGCTTTTCAGCAGAAAATAGATGCAGGCGTAGAGGTTCCCACTTATCCTCAGTACCAGGACATGAATGAACAGTTCCTGAAGGTTATCCGGGACTCTGACTGCACTGAAAGCCCCTTTGAGGTAAAACTGGAGTGCGCAAGGATTGAAGAGCTTGAGGCTATAGAAACGGTTGCAAAAGCCTATAAAGAAAAATTCGGGGAAACCTTAAAGGTCAGGATCTGTGTAACCGGCCCAACCGAACTTTACCTGAAGGAATTTGGGGGTACACGGTATACGGACATATATTCTCTTTTTGCAAAAAGCGTAAACAAATTCGTCCGGAACTCAATGAAATCTGCAAAACATTTCAAGATTGCAACAGTTTCAATTGACGAGCCAAGCATAGGGCTGAACCCTGAACTTGCCTTTGATGAGAACGATATCGTCTCTGCCCTTACCGAAGCCTCCAGGGCAGCGAGTAAGCGGGGAGCTGATGTGGAAATTCATCTTCATTCCGCCCTTTACTATAATTTTGCGTGCGAAACTCCTACAATCAATGTGATAGGGGTGGAGTCTGCGGGCACGCCTTCCTATCTGGAGCTTATTGACAAAAAAATGCTTGAAGACACGGATTCTTTCCTGAGGCTCGGAATTGCAAGAACAGATATCTATTCCCTGGCAGGAGTCCTGAACGAGAAATACTCTACCAACATCTGGAAGGATCAGCAGTATCTTCCTGAAATTGTTACGCAGCTGGAAACTCCGGCTGTTATTACAAAAAGGCTGAAGCTGGCTTACAGACGGTTTGGCAGCCTGATTAAGTATGTGGGTCCGGATTGCGGTCTGGGCGCCTGGCCCAACCAGAAGATAGCTTTTATCCTGCTTTCGAACGTTGCGCAGGGCGTCAGGGATTTCAGGGAAAGTTGTTAAACCCTGAAACCATTTCTTTTTGATAAGTCTATCAGAAATCAGAAACATTCAAAAAGTTCTCTGAACTATACAGTTCAGCCCTTACTATACAGTTCAGCCCTTATTTTTATTTCCAGTGGAAACTCTGCTGGACTGCAGGAGTCTCTTAAGATTAGTCTACTGATTCTAAAACACAGTAGAAATAAAGGGGTGGTTTTTCAGATTATGATAATTTTATAAAATTTTTGGGTTCAGATCAGCCTTCAGGTTAGGTTTCCTTTATTATTTTTCAGGGTCTTCAGGTTAGGTTTCCGTTATCATCCTTCAGGTTAAGTTTCTGTTTTTGCTTCCGCGTGACTTTTTCTCTTTTCTATGTTTTATCCTCTATTTTCTATGTTTTATCCTCTATTTTCTATGTTTTATCCTCTATTTTCTATGTTTTA
>JBFHIK010000357.1:0-3175 GCA_041596555.1 Methanosarcina sp. | reverse complement strand
TTTGCGCTGGTTATGGTTGCAGAGATGTCTTTAAATTTAGGGACTCCTGTACCACCCGTTTCATCCGAGACCAGCATATTGGACCAGGGGCTGTTAGGCATATACGCAATGCCCTTATGAGAGGGCTCGTACCCGGATTCCTCGGCTTTGACCACAATAGTTCCGAAAGAGTTTTTCAGGGTAACAGTATCACCTTTTTTCACGTTCAACTGTTTGAGGTCTGCAGGGTCCAGTTTTATGACGGCGGAGAGGTTCCTGTATTCTTCCCCAAAACGGTTTTCGATCATCGCTTTGTCCTGAAAGATGTCCCTGTAAGTTACAACCTTGATCTTTATTTCAGGGGATTTAAGAAAAGATCCGAAATCCATTAGAGAGCCTCCATTATCTTCTTGAGAACTGCTTCATCCGAGAGCCGTTTAGTCTCAACAACAGGTTTAAAGTCCACTTTAACCCCGTCCATACGCGTGGCACTCCCTCCTGACTCCACCCCGCTGATTGCAGTATTGATATAGACCTTTGAATTTCTGGAAGTAAGGGTTTCGCAGGGGTCCATTGAGATGACGGGAATTTCAAGCAGGTTCTTTGCAACAGACCTGGGAAGGCTTGAAAGTGGGTCAGAGCCAATGATCAGTGCAGCATCCACAGTTTTTGCTTTAAGGGCTTCAACGATTGAATATTCGGACCCATGCTTCACAGTCCCGGCTTCAAACTTTACACTGTTCACATACCCTGTTTCCTCAAAGAGGTTTTCATTAAAGCCCCGCATGTTGTAGTGCCCTACCATAGGGATCAGGTGGAAATTTGCTTTTTCGTTCAGGGCGTCCATAAGCCGGAAAAGAGGTTCAAGGTTTTCCAGGGAGTAGACCAGGCCAAGCCCTACAAAGACTACCCCGAATTTTGCCCCTTTCAGGATATTCGCCAGTTCAAGAATTCTTTTAGGGGGGAAATTATAGGACGTTTTCGGAAGCTTTCCGGAAAGCCCTGCAATAAGGGCGTCAATGAACTCGGCATCTCCTCCTGGCGGGATCTGGTAGAAATGGTTCCCACAGATCTTTGCGGTATGGGACTTCCGAATATCTATTGCAATTGCAGTCCTCTCTTCTTCCCATCCCCGCTGCTTTTCAGTTCCTCTCGGAAAATAGGAATGTTTCGAAAGGTGACGGGGGTGAGAGTCCGACGGGTCTGCCCCCCAGAAAATAGTAACATCGGCTTTATTCCTTACATCATCAAGAGTACATACCTTAAATTTGTTGTTAAGGAGGGCTTCAACCACACGCCCCAGGCAAAATGAGGAAGTATCATCAAGGGTTGCACTGGTTTTTTTTGCAAGCTCGATTGCGAGTTTCTGAGTCTCGTTAGTAGAAGTCCCAAGCCCGAAAATCAGGGGGTTTTTTGCATTCTTCAGGATAGCAGCAGCCTCACTGATTGCAGTCGCTTCATCTACAGGCTTATTGTCGACCCTAAAAGCTGCACTTTCCCGGCCTTCTTTCATGTGGGCTACCCCTACTCTGCAGGCGGTATAGACCTTGTTTACTATGTTCTTTTCAGACTCAACCTCGATATCGTCGCAGAGCATTCCGCAGCCTGTGCATACGTTATAATTTTTCTCCATCCTCTCAACCTCACACAAACTCGATTGCCTCTACAGGGCAGGTCACTATACAGCCGTTACAGAGGATCTTGTTCTTTCCGAATCTACGGCATTCCTCTACATTCTGGGCTTTGACAACTCCGTCTTCAATAATCAGGACCAGCTTCTTAGCATTCCTTGGGGCATTTCCCGAGCCTACTCCATAGGGATCATTTGCTACATTAGGAGGGCAGGCAACCACACAGTTTCCACAACCAAAACAGAGTTCTTCATGCACTATGAGTCCGGTTGCAGTTGCTCCTTCTGACGCCTTGAAGAGGTCGCTGATCTTTTCGTAGTTTTCTTTGTATTTAGGTTCCTCTTTCAGGGGTGGGCAGTCATCAGCTGTTAGCTCACGAGCCATAAGGGCAACTGCAAACGCCATACAGGAGGTTTTTCCACATTTTTTGCAGTTCGTTTTTGGAAGCATCTGATAAAGTTCCATTGCATTTGTCATTCCAGATCACCCTTGAGTCAAATTTATCCTATAGTTAATTAAAGATATGGCAGTTAAAAAGACGGCAGGTCAATGCCACACCAGGTAAATAGTGTTTGTACATGCCATAGTGTGAACCGGAAATTTTTTATTGAAGAATATCCGGTTTGAAGGAGATGCTATCTAAAAATATTGAATACCTAAGAGAATTGAAGTACAATGTCAATAGATTCAGATAAAGATATTAATGTAATCCACCTTAAACTATTGCTTTTTAGTTCTCAATGTTAATATTAATTTGCAGTGTTAACAGCCTTCAAAGCCTTCAAACGCTCAAATAAGGTTCTTGCGTATCCTCTTCAAATGTGAGAGAGGATTTTCCAACCTGCAAGGTATGCATCAATTTTATCATACAGTTGTTGCGTTTAATATGCTTCATGAGCATGTTTTTCAGATACCGGCAAATTTTGAGGTATTCAGAAAATGTGTAAAATTTACTTTTTCCCTGCATTTTGAAGGGGGTACTTTCTTGCCTTCTGCAGACTGAAAGACAGGCATTTCAACTTAAATGAAAAGATTAGAGTGGCTGGAAGTGAACAAAAAGTATTTATATAAGTTACCTTCCGCCTTCACTTAATACTAGTGTATCGATTCCATATCTCCTCAATAAACCACGGAAAAACATAAATGAATATATACGGTTTCAATCCGTGTTTATCCGCGTCCGTCTGTGGTTCTTTTAAGGGGAATTTATTGAACAGCGTTGATTTCAAATTCCAGTTTTATGTCAGTAATTTGGAATCGATACACTAGTAAATATCCATTGATGTTAGTTCCAAAACTGTTCACAGGGCCGCCGAATTCGACAAAATACGGCATAATTCCTGTATCAGTATTATAAGGATTACAGAGTGACCGACTACACTGAACAAGTGAATCTGTCCATTCCACTTTTTCACTGGCATCAGTAATTACAGGCATTGTTCCTCGAGTAGCTATGAACCCGGATTCATGTTTAACTTCTTCAAAAACATGAGGACCATAATCCGGTAATGGGAGAGCCTCCTCGTCCTGCGCCCACATAAAGACAACGGGGATCTCACTTATTC
>JBFHIK010000356.1:0-3180 GCA_041596555.1 Methanosarcina sp. | reverse complement strand
TAAATAGCAGTGCCCACTGTGGCAAGTCCAACATCAAGAAAAAGGGCGGATACCCCAAAAAACATGAGGGCGATAAATACCCGTGTAGCTCGCTGTCCTGCACCTCCAGTATCTTCAGGGAGTCCTTTTCGTATTATGAGAAGATATGCGGTGTTCGTGCCGAGGAGATATCCTGCTACATCGACACTTATCAGGGACATGGCTGTAAGAAAAACCGGGACGACAAACATAATGGAGTAAAAAAAGAGATTCCTCTGCCTGAAAACAAGCTCAAAGCTCTCCTTTTTGAAAAGATCAGCTTTCAACGGGCTTTTAAGGAAGCGCGTAAAGACAATCAGAATAATTAAGCCCAGGGTCGCTCCTCCCAGTACATCTCCTAAAAAATGCCTTCCCAGGTACATTCTTGAAAAAGCTATCAGTAAAATCGCTGCAGGAGCCAGGCTTTTTATTGCCCTGTTCTCGAAGATCCGGGCAGTCCCTCCCCATAAAGCAATTGCTGTCGAGACATGCCCCGAAGGGAATCCGAACATGGAATGAGGTATTGTGCCCTGAAGCCTGAATGCCTCAAGCGCCTCTCCACCTGGAAACCCGAAAAAACTGTCTGCCCCCTTCCCGGAAAAGGGAGACGTATTCGGAAACCCATATTCAAGGTTCAGGACCCTGGAATCCACAAAGTCGGGCCTGGGAAAGGCAAAAATTCCCTTAAGCACTTCCGTGACTGCGCCGGTCCAGAGCAGCAGCTGGAATAGTAGAAAGCCTTTCCGAAAGTCAATTCCAAACGTAATCACGATTATCACTGAAGCAAAAAAAGCGGAAGACCCCATGGAAGTTATCAAAACCATGAGGAAAGTAAACCACTCGGTTCCGAGGGATTGAAGGTAAAGTATAGGTTCTGTCTGGAACAAGGGATTTGACTCCTGATTTCCTGATTAATGCTTGCCGGCAGACATGTATCCAGCTTTATTCAGAAAGCAGGGAAACTGTAAAAAGTTTATGTTAAGTTTGGTATCCGGGAAGGTAATATTTCAGAATCCCGGGAACTCAAGCGTAAAATCATTGATCGAGAACTTCTTTTCAGGACACCGTTCTTCGCATCTCCTGCAGGCAGTGCCAAGGCATCTTGCAGTATTGATCCTGAAACTTTCGTTTTTCCTTGAGAGGGCTTCTTCCGGGCAGCCTTTCACGCAGGTATCACAGCCACCGCACCGGATAGTGGCAATTAAACCGCATTTTGGCTCCATGATTTCCAGGCTTTTTCCCAGTTCCCTGATGTCCCTTTCATATTTTCTTTCAATAATGCTTTCCTGCAGTTTTTTTGGGATTGGGCGGATTCCTGCTCTTTCAAGGTTTGTGTTGTATTTTTCAAGAGGCATCCCTTCGTTCCATAGGGCTATCTCCTGAATGTATATGACTGCAAAGGTAGGGGAGGAGGCAAACATGATGTGGTTTGCAAGGATCGATTTCTTCATTTCATTGAGGCAGGAGAGATAGTCGGGATCAAAGGCCAGGTCTTTTGCAAGTTCCAGGGAGGTGTTTCCGCACTGGATAATCCGTTTCGGGGTTGCAGGTACTATTCCTGTGACCTGTGCTTTATGAGGGTCAACGTAGGTCCCGCTTGCCCCGCACATGTACATTGTTTCCAGGTCTTCGTATGCTATTCCTGCTTCATGCATCAGAGTCAGGTGGCCGGCTCTCAGAGCCCCGAAGGCTTTTCCGGCTTCAATTACGTCCTCTTCCGTAAAGGTGATCCCCTTTCCCAGACGGATTCTACCGCCTTCAATATGAGGAGACTTTATTATGCCGGTGACAAGCCCTGCATACATAAGAGCGATTACCCCGGTGCCTGTAATTCCCTTTGCAGGGTACCCCGAGGTTTTGAAGGTTCCTTCACGCAGGTTGATTCTTGACCCTTCAGCCAGCCTGAGCTTTTCGTCAAGGACAACGGTCTGCCAGCCCCCAGCGGAAAGCCGCATATCGGCAATTGCTCCGGGAGTTGCCAGCATACCTTTGCTTATCTGCTGTCCTTCCATAGCTGGACCCGCAGCAGCAGATCCTGTAAAGATCTTATCACCCACTTTCAGGGCCATCTCGGCATTTGTCCCATAATCCGTAACCATGCAAGTTTCGGAGGAATCCAGAAACCCTGTCTTTATCATCATGGCAAGGGCATCGGCTCCGATTTCATGCCTTATTGAAGGCGGGATAATCACATCAACATCTATAGAAATCCCGACTTCATTTCCTGAAACGATATGTCCGTTCCTACCAGGAGGCTTTACATGCATTTTTTCAAGGGCATTTTTTCCCGCAAATGCAAGGTCCCGGATTTCCACGCCTTCAAACAGCGACAGCTGGATCGGATTTCCACAAACGGCTATACGCTTGAGGTTTTCGGGTTTAAGGCTTATTATCAAAGAGTTTACGGCTGAAACGAGTATTTCATGTGCTATGTCCTGCCCGTAACTGATCGCAAAGTCCATATGGTCAACAACATTTGCACCTGGAAGAGGGTTTCTGGATAAAATGGAAGTCCTCAGGACAGAAGGGTCCGTAAGGTCCAGGAGCTGCGCTCTGATTCCGCTGGTGCCAATGTCGATATTTATAGCCTGATCCATATTTTATCCCAGGGTTTTGTTAAAGGTCTAAATAAGAAAGGAGGTCAAAATCGGAAAAAAAGCCGAAAAAAGAAAAAGAAAACTGGAAAGTAAAATAAAATCAGTGAAGTTCCTTGCGGACTTCTTCCCAGCTCTTTCCGGCACAGATCTTCTTCGCAATTTTTACCGCATCAAGCGGAGTTTTTCCATATAATGAGTTGCCAAAGGTCTCTACGAAGTGACTGTCCACAGCAGCCCCGCCGCAAGCAACAGGGACGCCTTCGGATTCCAGGGCTTCTGCAAGGTCTTTAAGGCCTCCTTTGGTCGTGCTCATGAGGGTTGTTCCGGTAACCAGGTTGGCTTTTTCCGCCTTTACGGCTTCGACGGCTGCTTCCACCGTGATGTCTCTTCCGAGGTCGATGACTTCAAACCCGTTAGCCCTCAAAATAGCTGCTACTATATTCTTGCCTATGTCATGCAGGTCTCCCACAATAACGAGGGACACGACCTTACCCTGGCTGGGAATGTCTCCGATCTTTTCCTGACAGAGTTTCACCCCTCCGATGAGGGCCTCATTTGCCAGCAG
>JBFHIK010000355.1:0-3219 GCA_041596555.1 Methanosarcina sp. | reverse complement strand
CTGTTGCTATCTGTTGCAGGGACGATCAGAAAGTAGAGGTAGAAGATTCGGTTTTTCTAAAAAGAAACGTTAGCAAGGGGGATTACCAGCAAAGGACAGGAAAAAGATCCGAAAAGAAAATACCTACCGGGAAACTGTTCAACCTGAGAAAATTCGATCTTGTAAAAACGAGTAAGGGGATTGGATTTGTCAAAGGCAAAAGGTCTTCCGGATTCTTTGCTATTTCGGATATGTTTGGAAACAAAATTTCAGATAGTGTTAACGTGAAGAAAATCTGTGAACGATTGAGGGCCAGGAATAGTATATTAATTCAACAGAGCAGGACGGGGAAGCTGACACATTCCTCCCCTAAGCTAAAAATTCAGGGATTTCCTGCTGAGGGATTATGAAGAAACATGATGTAATTGTTGTCGGAGCTGGCGTAAGCGGGCTTCTGGCTGCGCTGACACTTTCCAAGCATGGAAAGAAAGTCCTTGTTCTTGAAAAAGAACGGTATCTTGGGGGAAACTGCAACAGCTACATGGTAGACGGGTATCAGGTGGATACTGGAGCACATGCAATAACTCATCTGATTGAAGGGCCCCTCCCGAGGTTGATTGATAATTACTTTGATTTCCTGCCTGTATTTGAGGACTACGGGCACTACTATGTCCGGACTGAAAATACTTTTACCAAAGTCCCTTCTAACCTGAAAGACTTCGTGACTTTTGATGTGCTTCCGAGGAAGGACAGGCTTGTCCTTTCACAATCCCTTACGAAAGCTCTTACCCTTTCATCTTTTGGAGTAGATCTCTCGGACCAGTCGGTTTATGAGTTCCTTCCAAAAAATCTATGTAAAGATACCTATGACTTTGTGGATACAATCTCTGGTTTTCTTTCTGGCAAGTCAATGAGAGAGACCTCTGCCCAGCGTATTCTTTCTGGCAGCAGTTTTGTCAGGGACAGCATAACACAGGAGCAGTTTGATGCCATGATCGGAAAGCTCGAGCCGAAAAAACGCCAGTCCACTGAGTCCATTCTCTCTTCGATCCTTCCATACCATCTCCATGCTTCCCTGCAGGCCCGCATGGACCGAGTTGCTCAGCCCTTCACATCCCTTGAAAGGCTTGCTACAAACAAGGTAAATTATTCCCAGGGATATCCGAGAAAAGGTTTGAAAGCTCTGCTGAATGCCATCCTTTATTCTCTTCCGGAAACAGTCGAAATAAAAAGGGAGTGCGAAGTAAAAAGCATCCTGGTGCAGAATGGAAAGATCTCGGGGGTGGAAGCTGATGAAATCTATCCAGCCGATCTTGTTATCTATACAGGCTTTGCAACCGAACTCCCGAGGCTTGTAAAGGAATTACCACCAGCTTATAAAGAAGAACTTAAAGGAATCGTGCACACTAAAAGCTTGACCATCTGGCTTGGCTTGAAGGAAGAACTTCCCGAGTTCAACTATACAGGCTCTGAGATCTGGTTTAAAGACTTTGCCTACTGGGCAATGCCCATCAGCAACTATGACCCTTCCCTTGCCCCAAAAGACCGGCAGCTGGTAGGGTTTTCCTTTGTAATAGACAAGGATAAGACTGAAGAGCATGAGCTCAAAAAAGCCTATGCCACCATTTCCCGTGCCATTCCAAATATCGAGAAACACATCGATATGCAGCATGAACAGATTATGATACCTGAAAAAGCCGCAGTCACAATTAACGGAAAATTTGCGGATATCCGCACTCCTATCCAAAATCTCTACATCGCAGGCACGGATACGGACAAACGCAGTATGGGAATTACCAGGGCATCGTACTCGATAATCGAGCTATTAAAAATCCTCAATGAGGATGGAAATCTCCATTAAACATCAAATTCAAAAATCTAAATTCTCTGTTTCTTTTTCTTTTTGTTTCTTTTTCTTTTTCTTTTTTATTCTCTTTTCATTTTTTTTATTTCCTTTTTTACTTATTCACTCTTTTTATCTTCTCTTATTTCTTGAATTCATCTTGTCTGATTTCAGCAAAACTTATACAGGCAGCCAGCCTCTAATTATGTAAAAAAGAACCGAAAATAACTTCCGGATCAAGAAGAAATAAAGAATAAATTTAATCTCATAATTCCGGTATCTGGTGATTGGTAATATGCCTTCTGAAAATGTGCCTGAAAAGGGCTCGATTTCTGGTTTTGAGCCTCCCTGGTTTTATGCAGCTGAAGAAAGCAGCCTGAAAGAAGGAAAGCTTCTGCACGTTGAACCCGGGGGAAGAAATGTGCTTCTCCTTAAGGCGGAAGGGCAGATCCATGCATTCTCAAACCTCTGTCCTCATGCCCGATGCCCTATGGATACGGGCAGGCTGGAAGAGTTCACCCTTACGTGTATCTGTCACGGCAGAAGATTTGATGTAAGGACAGGGAAATGCCTGAACGATTCACTGGAACTGAAGCGGTATGAATGGAAACTTGAGGGAGATAAAATCGGGGTAAAAATCGAAGAATAAACCGTAAACCTGATCTTTTCCCCTCTGAATTCTGAGTTTGCTAAATGAATAGTGTATGATTTTCGGGCAGGAGGGAACAAAATTAGTCGCATTTCAGGGAATAAGGGGATTTTAAGCCTTGCATTCGGGCTGATCAGTATAATTTTTTCTCTTTCATTCTGGCTTGGGATAGGGAACCTGTTTCTTACATCCTTTGCAATACCTTTTGCTCTTGCAGGCATCATCCTTGCCAGGTCCCGCCTGAAACAGGGTCAGGACGCAACCGCAAAGGCAGGACTTACAGTAAGCGTGTTTGGTTTTTTGCTAAACATTGCGGCATTCATTGTGTTTATTTTCTTATTCAGGTGAGGCAGAGGGAATCAAATTCAATTTTTATCTTTTTCGTTGCAAAATAGTTCTATTTTTTACGGATTTTTTGCCCGGGTTCCAACCCCCTCCCCAACCAATACTTATATATTGTAGAACCTTAAATTCCTCTTATTCTGGCGATAAATATATATAATTAATATTTTTTATGAGAATGTATATATACAATAATAAGGTAAAGAGGTTCCGTTATCTGGCAAATGAAGAAATCTCATTACCGGAAAAAACGATGAAACAAAAAGAAGTGATGATGGGATGACAAATACCGAGATTTTTGATAAATTACGCGATGCGATCGTTAACCAGAACATCGCAGGCATTGCACAGTTAGCCAGGGAAGCCCTCGACGCAGGAATTCCAGCTATTGACATTATTACACAGG
>JBFHIK010000354.1:0-3220 GCA_041596555.1 Methanosarcina sp. | reverse complement strand
GTTAAGTGTTTTCCTTTTTTGTTTATCAGTTCAACTGCGTAAGTCCTAGATTGAAAAGCTTAGCTACATTCCTGCAACAAAAGTTAATTCTCTCCCACTAACAAAGACCCGGTTTCATATTCCTGTTCGTGTACATTTCTATGTTCGCGTGTATTTTCCCCTACTTCTTCATGTCCATTTCCAGCCCTGAATTTGCCCCTTACAAGCCAACTCAGGCCCGCGACTGCCAGCCCAAAAGCTCCCGCAAACAGAAAGACCGTTTCAAGCCCGGAACTGGCCAGAACAAAGCCAAATACAATCGGGGAGAGGGTTTGTCCCATGTATTTCATGGAATTGTACACCGATATTATACTGCCTTTGGAATCCGCCGGTGCAATCTGGAGGATCAGGGTATCAGCTATGATCTGGGAAAGCCCGTAGCCCATGCCGAAGAGAAGCAAAAGAAAAACGATTATGATTTTTGAGTGTACAATGCCTATCATTGCCATGGAAAGGCCCGCAAAACCGAAACCTGCGCCTTCTAGGCAAACCAGAGGATACCTTAACGCAAGAACCTTCACCATTGACGCAATCAGAATAACCGTTATTCCCATAAAGCCTAATGCAAGCCCAGATTCCTGTGACGTATACCCGAATTCGGCCTTGAGCATGAAAGGCAGATAAAATACCAGCGCATAGAGCAGGAAAAAAACCGCAAAACTCAGGAATATGGTGTAAAAGATTTTAATGTCTAAAAATGGCTTTAAAAGTTCCGCAAAAGTCTTTTTGTTTCGGGCTCTGTTCGGTGTTCCGTTTTTCTTATTATTACCATTTTCTCTGTTCTGTTCTCTGCCATTTTCTCTGCCCGGATTTCCACATTCCTTTCCTCTATACTCCGGCCCTATGGACTTTGTTTCAGGAAGGAATACCGCCGCAAATAGAGCCAGGGGCAAGGTAAGGGTATAGAAAAGGAAGGGCAGGTTCCAGCTATGTGAGGCAAGCAGGCCTCCTATAAGGGGAGAAAACACCGAACCAATGGCATTTGTCATGCCCACCCTGCTTGTAGCATGCACCCTTTCAGGACCAGAGTAGAGATCCCCTATCAGCAGCATTGAGACCAGCATCATGCCTGCAACCCCTATTCCCTGAAGGAAACGAAGGATAAGAAGGGTTTTGAGATCCGTTGCAAAATAAGCCGCAAGCCCTGTAAATCCATAGAGAACAAGGCAGAAAATAAGGATCTTTTTGCGCGGTATGCGGTCCGTAAAGGGGCCGAGGACCAGAGAAAATAGTGCTGTGGAAAAGGTTATGGCCGAAACCAACATCCCGATATTTTGCGCTGTTGTTTGCAGGGGTCCTACCATTTCCGGAAACACGGGCCCCAGCAGAGCACCGGCCGACATCCCAAAAAAGACCGTCAGGCAGATGATAAAAAGATGGATTTTTTTGTTAGTTTTCATAATAGTACTCTCATTGTTCTGTTTTTCAAGGATCCTTTTATTACAGATTCTTTCCGATCTCCCGTGCCTTTACCAGCAGCTCTTCCTGCTCAAGAATGTCGTCCACCCCTATGGTCCCGGCCGCGGCAACTGTGCATTTCACGTCGAACCCCACATGTGAAAAGATTCCTTCCATATACTCAAAATACTTACCGTAGGTATCTACATTGGGATTACCCTGGGTGTATGCGAGCACGAGCCTCTTTCCGGCCAGGGGTTTTGAACTGTCATGGACAAAGGGATGTAAGCGGTCCACAAAAGGTTTGGCCTGGGCGCTGATTTCCCCCATGTAGACGGGAGAACCAAGCACAAGGACATCGGCTTCCTCTGTTTTCCTGTAGAGTTCCTGCATATCGTCTTCAAGGATACAGGTCCCTTTCTTCAGGCAGGCGGAACAGGCATTGCAGCCACTAAGATTCATTCTTGCGAGATTATACACGACGGGCTCGGCTCCGTTTTCCGAGGCGTCTGCAAGGATTTCCTTTACGAGTTTCGCAGTGTTTCCTTTAATCCGAGGACTTCCTATCAATCCGAGAACTTTCATTAAGATTGCTCCTTTTTCCAAAAGATTGTCACAGATTGTTGCGCTTGCAACTAAAGGTGTTAACGCGGCAGTGTGTATATAAAAGTTGCGTATGCAACAATTATGGATGTACAAAAAGATGAAAAATAAAGCATAAGGAACAACTTCCCCTTCAAAACCGATAGGCAAAATAATTTCGTACATTTACAGGAATCAGCGGATCTTCCTTGACAGGGAACTGGAACCATACGGCATTGGCAGCGGACAGTTTAGTTTTATGATGTCCCTTAAAGGAAGGGGGCAGGCAGGAAGACCTTGCAAGAAAGTATAAAAAGGACAAAGTCACCGCTGCACGGGCAATAAAAAAGCTGGAAGATGTCGGCTACGTGTACAGGCAGCAGGACCCGGAAGATAAAAGGGCATACAGGATCTTCGTTACTGAAAAAGGGAGAAGTATGGAAGAAAAAATGATGGAAATAGCCCTAAAATGGGATTCCATCGTATTGTCAGGTTTCAGTAAAGAAGAAAAACAGTTACAAGCTGCTTTTCTGGAAAGAATGGAGCAAAATGTATCCGGGATTTTTGAGTGAAACGAGAACGTTTCCACAAAACCGGATCACATGCTATTATTCACTCTGAACCGGCTTTTCTGCGACCAATTCTTTGCTTTCTTCTTCCTGTTTACCTGATTCCGCCATTTCCTTAACAGTATTCGGGGCTTCCGTAGGCTCCCGCGGGGTCAGCACCCGGTCAAATTCCGGATAGTGCCGGAAATTGTCCGTCAATTCCTCGAATACCTTATGTTTGGGACTGATAATGACTACACGCGCCTGGGGCCCGCCTCTTCTTACCGGGGGGTTGCAGAAAAAATCCGGGATTTTGCCAACAGCTGCGGAAAACCTATCCTGATCAGTTCTCCGGGGGGAAAGTTCAGCCGGGAAATGGCTTCAGCTTTTACAGCCACCGGAATGCCGGTATTTTTCAGCCCTGAAAGCGTGGTCCAGGCGGCAGCCGTGCTTTGCGGAGGAAAAAAGTAATATACAGCCTATTTGAAGAAATAAAACCCAATTTAGAAAATAAAGCCTATTTCAAAGCAGCTTTAAGCTGTAATCATTTTTAGTTCCTTTTGTAGAGCCAATAAAATTTTTAAGGTTTCTGGTTTTAACAGCTAAAGTTTATGTCATGTGTTTTGCTTATTAAGTGAACTACTCCTCCCTGT
>JBFHIK010000353.1:0-3232 GCA_041596555.1 Methanosarcina sp. | reverse complement strand
GCTTACAGCAAAAAGTATCGCAGAACGTATTGGTATTTTAAACAGCGAAAATGATATTGTAATAACCGGTCAGCAACTGGCGGCGTTAGACAATGACCATTTTTTAGCGAAAGTGGAAAAGATAAAAGTGTATGCCAGGGTATCACCCGAACAAAAGCTGCAGATTGTAAAAGTACTTCAACAGAAAGGTCATTTTGTTGCGATGACCGGAGATGGGGTAAATGATGCTCCTGCCCTGAAAGCTGCGGATATGGGCATAGCAATGGGCATTACAGGCACGGATGTAAGCAAAGAAGCCTCAAGCATGATCCTGGCCGATGATAACTTTGCGTCCATTGTCTCGGCAGTTGAAGAAGGAAGAAATATATTTAAAAATATCAAAAATTTCATTACCTACGGGCTCACAGCCCATATAGGGGAAGTCCTGATTGTCCTCATAGCAATTCTGGGCTGGCAGATCCTGCCTTTGCTTGCCGTACAGATCCTGTGGATCAATCTGATTACAGATGGGCTCCCACCTATGGCTCTTTCTGTTGAACCTCCTGACAGGGGGCTTATGAAACAGAAGCCCAGGAACGTTGAGGAAGGGCTGATCACCCGCCGTGAAATCACTGCCGGACTGGGATTGGGAGGGCTTATCGCCTCCCAGGCATTGATAATTTTAGTCTGGGCTCTGGACAGCGGTTTTCCCATTTCGAAACTGCAGACTATGATCTTCACACTTGTGGTCTTTTCAGAGATGTTCAACGCCTTCAACTGGCGTTCTGACAGGTATTCGGTTTTTTCTCTGGGACTTTTTACAAACAAGCCTCTGGTCTACGCTGTCCTGACCACAGTGGTTCTGCAGTTGATGGTGGTTTACGTCCCGTTCCTTCAATTTGCTTTCGGGACAGTCCCCCTTTTACTTTCTGAGTGGGGAATCATACTGGCTTTAGCTTCCACCACACTCATCTCGATAGAGATTGTAAAGTACCTGAACGCCAGGAGAGCACACTGATCAAAAGATCAAAAGGTGGATTGAGTTTTCCGGCTCTCTGCTTTAAAAGGGCATGCTCTTATTCCTTTACCGGACATAAACGTACAGACCCGTTTCGTTATCCAGTTTTAAAGAGTCATGCTCTTATTATCGGTTTTCTTTTTTCTTTCAGTTTGAATTGCAAACTTCAAAAGTGGAGGAGAAACCAGAATGGATACAACCACCATAAGCACTATCCCCGAAAAGATTTCCTGGTTGATAATCCCCAGCTCCCTGCCTATGGTCAGTACCACAAGTTCTACCCCTGCCCTGGGCATGACTCCTATCCCGAAGATAAGGCTTTCATAAAAATCAAAGCCTATGGCTTTTGACCCTATAAAACCCCCTATTAGCTTTCCTGAGAGGGCAAAGAGGACTACCAGAAGGGCAAAAATGCCTGTATTTCCCAGGGTGGGCAGGTCAATTGAAAAGCCTATGAATGCGAAAAAAAGAGGGATCAATATCCCGTAAGCCAGTCCTTCAACTTTGCTCTGCACGTCCTGGATTTTTGCAAGGGGAATTTCCGAAATTAATGTCCCCCCTATAAACGCTCCAATAGTTGCATGAAGCTCAAAAAACTCTGCAAGATAGGCAGAAAAAAGGGCTACCATAACCACAAAGGAAAATACTGCTTCTTTTGCATGCATTTTCTGAGCATAGACAAAAAGCCTGGGAAAAAGGTACTTTCCAAGGACATACATAATCAGCAGAAAGAGCAGAATTTTTCCTGCAATCGTAAGAACCCCCAGAAATGAAGGCGCGCGGTTAAAACGGGCAAAGGTAACCACCACAGAGAGCAGAAATATCCCTATAATATCATCCAGGATTGCCGAGGAGAGCATTACTGTCCCGGGTCTGCTGGAAAGGTAGTTCAGGTCTATAAGGGTCCTGATCACCACTCCTATGCTTGTAGGGCTGAAAGCAACTGCCATAAAGAGGCTTTGAAGAAAACTGAAATCAAAGAGCTTTCCAAGCCCGAAACCGAAAGCGAAGGCAAAAGCTACCTGAAAAAGTGTAGGGACAAGGGCAGCTAATGCTGCGGGTTTCAGGTCCCTTAAGCTCACTTCTTTATATCCTGCAGTAAAAAGCAGGAAAATGGCTCCAAGCTGGGCAAAGAAAGTAATTACTCCGGTTTCTACGTTAAGAAAAAGCGCTCCAAGTAAGATACCTGCCAGGATTTCTCCCATGACTGAGGGGACACCGACTCTTTCTGCCACCTCACCCAGAATTTTCACACTGAAAATAAGGAATAGTATCTGAAAAAGAGCACTCACTGCTGTTAGTCCCCCACTCTTTGCTTTTTTACCCCTAACTCCTTTTTCTCAAGAATTAGCCAGAGCTTTTAGCCCCTTCTGCTTTATTATTCGTTTTCATAAACCCTCAGCAGGAAACCCCTGAGTCTTTAGCTCAGGGGTAGTTGACCCTTCCCTTTTGTCGACTCTATTCTTTCCTTCTTTCTTCTTCTGCAAATCTCTTTTACAAGATCTTTCTTGGAGATGATTCCTGCCAGTTTACCGTTTTCACTAACGCAGACGCGGTCAAACCTGTACTTCATCATCAGGTCTGACGCATCTTTGAGTGTAGCATCAAGAGAAATTGTCACCGGATGCGTTATCATTACATCTTCCGCTTTTCCTCCAAGAGACCTTATAGCTGTAAGAGGAGTATGTTTTGCTCTGGGAACCATGCACAAAAGCAGGATTTCAAGAATAATGTCAATATCAATAATTCCCACAAGCTCATTTTTTTTATTTACTACCGGGAAAGTATGGTAGGGAAGCTTCCCAAAAAGCGAAAAGACTTCTTCCAGAGGAGCGTCTTCCTGTACGGTTACTACCTCTCTGGTTATAAGGTCTCTAATTGTTATCCGAAGACAGCTCTCAAAAAAGTCATCTTTCTGGTTGGGTGGTTGGGCAGCTTCCAGATACCCCTCAGAAGAATCTGGAGATTCGTCTCCCTTTTCAGAAACCTTTTCCAGCTGTTTCTCTTTTCCTTTTTCCTCTTCTTCCCCTTCTTCGCTGCTACTTCTTTGAGAGGAGTTTCCCCCTGCAAGATTATTTGCCAGAGCGAATATTTTGCCCATAACCAGCCCCCATTTAAGAACTCTCCTCTTTTTATAGATAATTTGTATTTTCAGGTACTTTCGTCTCTGTTTTCAGGTACTTTCGTCTCTGTTTTCAGGTACTTTCGTCTCTGTTTTCAGGTACTTTCATCTCT
>JBFHIK010000352.1:0-3265 GCA_041596555.1 Methanosarcina sp. | reverse complement strand
CCTCAGAGGGCACACCCTCCTTATTCCAGCCGCGATAACGGTAATAATCCTGAAGAGCAGCTTCAAACTCCTGCCTGGGAATTCCATCTCCTCTTTCTTCCCTGCCGGCTTCGAACAACCTTTCCGGAAGAGCATCATCTTTTCGTGTAAACCCCGCTCTCAGATTATAAATCCTCTCCAGGTTCCAGATTCTTTCTCCTGCTTTCAGGAGTTCCGCAGGAGACACTTCCATCCCGGTCCCCGAATGTAGAAGGGTTGAACAGAGTTCTTCATTGATGGCAAAAATCGAAAACGGGCAGAGCACAAGAGAATCCAGCACAGCAGTCAGGTTTTCAAATACCTGCAGAATTCCAGCTTTTCCTTTGAGGCTGAAACGGTCAAGGAGCAGAGGCTTTCCAAGCACTTCGGGCCCGACCATAAAGGCTGTGAGGTAATCCCCGCCGTGACAGGAAGTCGCGTAAGCAAGGGCCTGCCCTCTGATACCCCGGGGGTCAAAACCTCCGAGTTCTAGCCCCTTTACATCCATACTGAGGTCTTTCCTTTTCCGGGTTGAAAGGTACTTTCTGGCGCCTTTTCCAGGTTCGCTTCCTTCTCCGATTCCTGCAAGCAGGGTTTCAAGTTCCCTGGCATTTATTTTTCCGGATTGGAGTTCTGCACAGGCGCCAAGCACGGAACCTGCAGAGATGGGGTCAAGCCCGTTATCCTTGCAGATTCTGTCTGCCAGGAGCACCGAATCAAAGTCCTGGTTTTCAAGGTTGAATCCGAAAGCCCAGAGAGCATCGTAGTCAGGAAGAACCTGCCCGGTTTTCTTTATCCTTCGTTTACAGCCCAGAGGACAGGCAGGGCAACTTTCTTTTTCAAGCTCGAAGCGGGTTTTGATATACTCCCCTGATAACAGGTCCGAAAAAGCAGTTTCCCTTCCGGAAAAGTTTCTGCAGGGGATTAGGTCCATATAATCCAGAAGCTTTACAAGTGCAGGCGTGCCATAGTTTGCAAGCCCTTTGGAGAGCACGGGGTTTGCTTCAAAAAGCTTTAGCATCTTTGTTTCGAGATCTTTGAACTTTTCAGGACTGGCTGGCAAACGCTCTTTTTCCCCTTTTACAACCACTGCCTTCAGCAGCTTTGAGCCCGCGACCGCTCCCAGTCCTCCCCTTCCGCTGTGGATGGAATCAATGACAAAAGAAGAAATAAGAACTTCTTTTTCCCCTGCCCTGCCTATGCAGGCTACGCTTCCTTTGCTTTTCAGGGCCTCGGTGCATGCTTCGGTGTTTTTTCCCCAGAGCTCTTCTGCCGGCACAATTTCAGCGTTTTCTTCTCTAATTTCCACGTAAGAAGGTCTTTTTGCCTTTCCTGTAATGACCAGAGCATCGATTCCGGCTTTTTTCAGTTCTCTCCCGAAGCCCCCACCCATATTCCAGCTAAATATTGTGCCTGTTAGAGGTGACTTCGATGTCAGGACTGCCCCTGAAGCCATCGGAGCAAGGCCTGTAAGCGGTCCAACAGTGAAAATAAGGGGGTTTTCAGGGCTAAGTGGATCAATATCAGCATCTGCAAGTTCGGAAAGCAACTTTACTCCAAGCCCCCTGCCGCCCAGGTACATGCGGATTAATTTTTCATCGGTACTGGTGACGATAACTTCTTCGGAGCTAAGGTCTAAGTATACTGTTTTTCCTGTCCAGCCAGCCATTTTAATCCCTTTTCTACCTTTTTTATGCGTTTTTACCTTTTTTATACCTTTTTTTGAACGTAGTTCTGATGCTTTTTTCAACCAGAGTTCAAGTTATAATTCCCTTTTATATTCTTCTTCATCCATTCCGGGGGTTCTGCCCTTTTCCTTAAACTCTTTAACCGCTCTATAGAAATATTTGCCTTAAAGCCTTCCTATTGAGAGGTAAGTTCTAATCAGGACCTATATTGTGAAGATCTTGAAAGAGCCAGTCTTTAAGGCAGAGAAATCTTAGATAATATTACATGAATCTGGAGAAACCGTATATCATTTCTGTATACGCCCTTGTCCGGAATGAGAAAGGAGAATTCCTGCTGCTAAGGCGTTCGGAAAACTCCCACACCAATCCTGGAAAATGGGACCTGCCAGGCGGGAAAGTGAACCCGGATGAGACTCTAAAAGAAGCAGTTGTGCGTGAGGTAGAAGAGGAAACCGGAATTTCAATTTATCCAGGGGAAATTGCAGGAGAGGTAAACTTTGAACTTCCAGAAAAAAGGGTCATTGCTATTGTATTTAATGGGGGGTATGTTATAGCTGAGGTTAAATTGAGTTACGAGCATATTGAATACGCCTGGACTTCCCTTGAACGTATTCTCGGAATGGAGACCCTTCCTGCTTATTTCAGGAATTTTTTCAAAAGGTTTGCCCTCGAAAACAAAAAACCTTTCGAGCCTCCTGTTTGATCCGGAAATCAGCCTGTATGTCCTTTTTCATTTGAAGTACTCATCTTCAAGTTTTTTTCTTTTTTTCCGGCTGTGCTGCCAGCTTACACCAAGAAACAGGAGAATTGCAAGAGCTATAAAACCTGCTGCACGCAGCAGAGTTCCGTACTTGTCCAGTAGAATGGGGTTCACATTATCCCTGAGTTCGTACTCAGGATACATTATATCCCCCCGGTCATTGCTGTGCCCGAGACCAAGAGCATGCCCTAGCTCATGCTTTGCAATGGTAAGCATGGTTGAGTCCCCATACTGCCGCCAGCCCCTACCCTGATAGTTTCCAACCTCAAGGACTATATCCACTCCAACGAAACGATCTCCGGAGATACTGGGTTTTGCATAGCCTGCTACACCCGAAGGAGCACCTGCAACACTCTCCAGGTTTTCCACCCACATTATTCTTATGTCAGCGTCTTCGGAGTCAACAATCTCAAAAACAGGGGTGTACTCGAGGTTACCGTTTCCCCCTTCTTCCCAGTATTCAAGAGCCTTTTCTATTTGTGCATAGTATGTAGGGCTGTAATGGGGCGGTATATTTTTGTCGTCTACGTACACTGTGATAGGAGAATGATTCCAGGGGTTATCGAGAATCTTCTCAGAACTAGCTCCGGATACTGGTAAAACAGAAGGTAAAACCAATACCATCAGCAATAAGATGAAGGGTAAAATTATTCTAAAAATATTGTTTTGATTAATACAAATGAGCCTCCGTATCGGCAATAAATTTAATTTCAATTGTGATCACTATTATAAATATGAGTACAAACGATTTATATATATTATTATAAACGGTTTATATATATATTATTATAAATGGTTT
>JBFHIK010000351.1:0-3270 GCA_041596555.1 Methanosarcina sp. | reverse complement strand
GTGGGAGCAAATACCAGGCTTCGTGAGATGTTAAACGAGATGTGCGAGGCCAGAGGCGCAAAGTTCTATGTGCCCGAAAAACGCTTCATGGGCGACAACGGGACAATGATCGCATATACCGGGCTCCTGATGTATAAGTCAGGAAATACCCTCTCGATTGAAGCTTCGCGTGTGAACCCGAGTTTCAGGACCGATGATGTGAATGTGACCTGGATAAAGGAAGAGGAGATGAAAAAGGTCCCTGAAATATCTCCTGAGATATTCCTCAGGACCCCACCCGGAGAAATGCTGGACAACGGGGCTGAAGCTGTTATTTACCTTGAGGAGGGGCCCGAAGGAAAGAAGGTGCTTGTTAAGGAAAGGGTCCCCAAGGTTTACAGGCACAGAGAGATAGATGAGAGGATAAGGAAAGAAAGAAACCGGGCTGAAGCCCGCCTGATGTCTGAAGCCAGGCGTACAGGAGTGCCTACGCCAATCATCTACGATGTTGAGGAATTCAAGCTCAAGATGCAGTTTATCGAAGGAGTCCCCATAAAGTATCTTATAACCCCCGAGGTTTCGGAAAAGGTCGGAGAGCTTGTAGGCAAGCTGCACAGTTCAGGCATAGTACACGGAGACCTTACCACCTCAAACCTCCTGCTTGCAGGCGAGAGGCTTTACCTCATTGACTTCGGGCTTGCCTATTTTGACAAGAGCCTGGAAGCCAGAGGTGTGGACGTTCATGTGCTTTTCCAGACTTTTGAAAGTACGCACCGCGACCACGAAACCCTTGTTAAAGCTTTCGAAAAAGGGTATGGAAGTACTTTTATAGATTCAGAGGATGTACTCCGGCGAGTTGAAGAGATAAAAAAGAGGGCTCGCTATGCATAAGATCGTCTTTGTTACAGGAAATAAGGGCAAGTTTGCCGAAATAAAGGACATCCTCAAAACTTTCGGAATCGACGTCATCCAGAACAAAAATGGTTATCCGGAACTCCAGGAAGATGAACTTGAACCGATCGCTGCTTACGGGGCACAGTATGTTGCAAACAAACTGAACATGCCTGTGATGGTAGACGACTCCGGAATCTTCATAAATGCTTTAAACGGTTTTCCAGGCCCTTACTCCCGTTTTGTGGAAGACAAACTGGGAAACCTGAAAGTGCTCAAAATGATGGAAGGAGAAGAGGACAGAGCCGCATATTTTAAAACCGTAATCGGATATTGCGAACCCGGAAAAGAACCCCTGGTTTTCCCTGGAATAGTGGAAGGGAAGATCGCATACGAAGAGCGGGGCACAGGCGGTTTTGGGTATGACCCTATCTTCGAATACCGGGGCATGACCTTCGGGGAACTCGGGGACGAAGAGAAGAATAAAGTTTCCCACCGGCGCAGGGCTGTTGATAAGTTCCTTGAATGGTTTTCCAGCAGGGCTTAAAAACCCTGCATCCTCAGAAAAATTGCCTGAAAAGGGCTACACACTCAAACTAACTTAACCTCAATAAAACTAACTTAACTCTTTCTCTTTTTCCACTTACTTTATTCATCCAGTTTGTGTTTGAGCATATCAAGAGCCACACTGAGCTGATTTAAACCCAGTTTAAGGGCAACGGTAATGACCTTGTTATTTGAAGTATGTCCGAACTCTCGTTTGATTGCAAATAAATCCATTATGCACTGCTGGTCCAGGACGAGAGGCCCGTCAAGCAGGTCTTTTGAGGCAGGCTTTTTGTCTTTAATTTCAGTTTTCTTTGGCTCGGTTTTTGACCCGTTTTCCGATTTTGCAGCCCCTCCTCCAGCTCCAGGCATCTGCCCCTGGAAGTATTCCATTTGCTGGAGGCATTGAGTCAGGCAAATGTTTTTTATAAAATCTTCAACTTCCATTTCGTTAAGGGCTGCATACTTTTTTATTCCCTCAAGCTGCTCCTCAGAAAAAGGGATACATAACAGATTTTCGTCGCATTCCTTGCTAATTCCAAACCCTCCTATGTTTTCCTATGAATTGTAATTGTAATTGTAATTGTAATTGTAATTGTAATTGTAATTGTAATTGTAATTGTAATTGTAATTGTAATTGTAATTGTAATTGTAATTTTCAATTTATCTTTTATCAGGTTTACCTATTGATCATTATCTTATTCAAGCTTTCTTTGACCAGTCGTCTCCTGTTATCCTTTAACCTGTTCTTTATCTTCAAGTTTTCCTTTTAGTTTTTAGGTGTGGAAAACTACCCCTCCAGTGAGTAAAATTTTTTATAATGTAAAGCTTATTTATCATTATATGAAAAAATTTATTTTAGACACTGCGGCCGCAGACACGATCCCGCTTAAACTTGTAGTATATCTCGGGCTTCTGGCTGCAGTAGTGCTCCTTCTGGCTCAGGCCTGGAATATAGCCTCGCCTGTCCTTCAGGAAGCAGAAATTAAAACCCAGGCAGAAACAGCTTCCCTTTCCCTTCTCTCGATCCAGGGAGGGTACGCCCGAGACTCTGCAGACAGGTACAGCCCTGAGGGAAGCATGTGCACCCTGACATTTTCTCTCCCGCAGGCTGTCAGGTACATCAGTTTCGGTGTGGACCCTGACCAGGAATGCAATGGCAACCTGACCGACTCCGGGTGGGTTCCGGAAAATAACACCCTTATCTACCAGTACAAAAACGGGGTTAAAAAGAGAGTGCTGCTTAAAGGAACCCCCGTCCATTTTATAAGGGGCATACAGAATCCGGAAGGCATATGGATTCCTGCCGAAGGCCAGGACAGCAGCCAGCAGGCCTCGGTTCTCGAAAGTATGGGAGTGGTAATAGAATACCCTGTTTCAGGCGAGTTCCTGTTCGAAATGGTTACCCAGGACGGCATAAGATATACAATGGCCAGGTTCTGAAACAATAACCAGGTTCTGAATATCAGGAGTAAGGAATCAGTACCGCTCTTGCCGGGGCACCGTCGCAACCCTCAACCTTGAGAGGCAGGCACAGGAAAAAATACATCCCTGTCTCTACTGAGCTGAAGTCAAGGCATTCCACAATGTTCACGTTATTTGAAAGAAGTGTGTGATGTGCAGGCAGGCTTTCTGAGGAGAGGCTATCAACGGAAAAGCCATCGATTCCTATGGTTTTGAACCCATTCCGGACAATCCAGGCTGCAGAATCTGCATCAAGATAGGCAGATTCCCCAAGTTCTCTTCCCCTGTCGCCTCCTACTTCTTGAGAGTCTGAAATTTTGGGATTTTTCTCATTCCAGAAAGAAGCTTTCGTTTTCAGAAGGAGAATAGAAACACTTTCAGTAATTTTCT
>JBFHIK010000350.1:0-3276 GCA_041596555.1 Methanosarcina sp. | reverse complement strand
GCTTCGAGATTTTCTTTCTCTGGAATGGAAGATCTGGCTTCCAGTGAATTTTTAAGGCTCTGGTCTACTCCGGGTTTGGTGTTCAGGTATTCAGTTTCTTTTTTCTTTTCTTCCTCTTTTACCCCGACTGTGGCTTCAGATCCGGTTTTCCTGGTATGTGAATCAAAGGTCGTAAGCTCCAGTTCAGCAGCTCTCTGTGCTTTCTTGAACTCTCCTAAAGCACTTCCAAGAGAGCGTGCAAGTTCCGGGAGCTTACTGGGCCCGAAGAGAAAGAGCGCAGCAATAAGGATTGCAAGCATTTCAGTGGAACCTATCATTGTCGGCTATTATTGATGATCAAATATAAAAATTCTTGCAACAAGCAAGGCAGGCAGGTTTTACGTGGAAACTCCTGTCTGTTTACTTTTTCTATTTGTGTCTTTTTGGTCTTGCAGGAGACTTTAAATCTCCAAACTCGCCTTAAAAAAGCCTTACCAGCAGCAGACTGAACTCAAAGAGGACTACAAGCAGAAGCGCGACCACTATCTGGGCAATGAAAGTCGGGTCAGGCGAAAGGAACAGTGAGAGCGTTAAAATTGCGCTGTAGACCAGTATCCGCTGTTTCTTAAGAGTCTGGTACTTTACAAGTTCCATTTTTACGGCAAAAACCACAAGGAGAGGCGCCTGAAACACTATTCCGAAGCCTGCAAGTATTGTGGTCACCGCTGAGAGAGTATTTTGAACAGAAAGCTGGGCTGAAGCCGTGTCCCCTGAATAGAAGATAACATACCTGAACATCACAGGCAGGACAATGAAGTAACCCAGGGCAGCTCCCAGGATAAATAGGAGGAAAGATACAGGGACAACTTTCAGGAAAAAGCGCTTCTCATGCGGATAAAGCCCTTTGACTGCAAACCTGTAGAGCTGGTAGAAGAACTGCGGGATTGAGACTGCAAGGGCAAAGACCAGGCAAAGCTTTAGGCGGGCAAAGATCCATTCAAGTGGTGAATAGACCGCCATATCCAGTTCCGGGCTTATGAATTCTTTCCAGACAAGCAGCAGCCCTTTTTCAGAGAAGGGATATGCAACCAGCATAGCAAGAAAGAGCCAGACAAAGACTAAAGCAAGCCGGTTCCTGAGCTCATACAGGTGAGCCGTAAGGGGTTCTTCTATATCCCCCGGAACGCCGTAAGAATTAGTGTTTCCGTTAATTTTGTTTCCTGTATCAGGGAGCTGGTTTCCGGTATTATGGGAGTTCATGATTTTAATCTGATTTATCTGATTTATCTGATTTATCTGATTTTATCTGATTTTATCTGATTTTCTGTTGAGTTTGCTATCTGGTTTCTCTGTCTTACACTGCATTTTAATAAATATATTAATATCGGAACATCTTATTACACTTAGATCCCAGGCCTCGATGATATTCCGAATACTCTGGTGTGCCGGATATGCCGGATGCTCCGGGAATTCTGAAGCAGGGAGACTTTAATACCATATATTCAGGATATATATTTATCGTCCTTAATATTTACAGTATTTATTCGGATATCCCCTTTATCCGTTGCCGTGTTTCAATACTGTCTACTTAACAGTATATATCAACTACCCCTTAGCTAAAACTCAGGGGTTTCCTGCTGAGGGTTTATGAAAAATACTATATTTACAATATGATCCCGAAAACACAAAGCTTGAAATATTATGCTCTGGTCTGGAATCTTGCATTTGCTATACCCGAGCATAACAAAACATATAATAGAATAGTAAGTTCCAACAGAATAGTAAGTTCCTGAAGGATAACCAGTTCCTTTTATTTGCCGGATAGGTACTCCATATGTCAGAAGCAATTGAAAACTTAAGTGTAATCCTGCTGGCCCTGCGAAAGAAATTGATTGTAGTTGCCGCAGTTCTTTTTACAGGCGTTGCTCTTTCTTTCCAGTTTACGGGCCCGCTGATTGAGAGAATGAAAGAGGACCTCCTGCCTGAGGGTGCAAAACTGGTGTACGTATCCCCTCTCGAAGTAATGATGCTGAAGCTCAAGCTCTCATTTGTAATAGGGCTGCTCTTTGCCATTCCTTTTATTGCATTCTATGCTTACCGGGCTTTATCGAGGCGTTTTTCTTTAAAAAATCCGATAAAGGTCGGAAAGAGCCAGTTTGTACTCCTGATTGCGGCTGCTCTCGTAATGTTTGTCCTCGGGGCTTCGTATGCTTACTTCTTCATGCTGCCCCTTTTTCTGGACTATCTCTACCTGAACGCAGCAGGTTCAGGGGTAACTGCTACCTACTCGATCTTCAAGTTCATTTCGTTTGCAGCTTCAGGCACTGCTCTTTTCGGGCTGATATTTGAACTTCCGATAGTACTTACCTTCCTGACCCGGAACGGCTTTATACAGTACAGTACCCTTGTGACCTACCGCAAGCATATTTATGTCGTCTTCCTGGTGATCGGAGCTGTCATCACCCCTCCGGATGTCCTCAGTCAGGTCATGGTTGCAGTGCCCATGATACTCTTTTTTGAGATCAGCATGGTTTTTGTGAGGATACTTGGAGTAAAGAATAAAGTCACTCAGCCTGATTCCCCATCCACATCCAGAGCTTCGGAAAGAAACTAAGCGATGAAATAAAGTGATAAAAGACAGGATAGAGTGAGTGTTCTGAAGATCATCCGACACGTCACGGATTATCTTCAGTGTGCTCGGGAAAGCCTTATTTAAACCAACCCCTTATTTGAAGGGGTTATGGAGTCCAGGTACATAAAAGCAAATGCTCAGGTTATTGCCGCATCCGTCATCTATGGGTTTGCAGGCATCTTTTTCCTGTACATAAAAAACATGGCTGCAGGCCCGGTTGTTTTTTTCCAGCTCCTTTTCGGTTTTCTTGCCCTTGCAGTTTATCTGGCAGCCAGGGGACAGCTCTCCGGGATACGGCTGAGGGGAAAAAGAAAAGCTGTGCTGCTTCTTGGGGCCTGGCAGGCCGGGGTAATGCTTTCCTATTATACGGCTGTGAACTTTACGAACGTCTCGATGTCTGTGCTTTTGCTTTATACGGCTCCTCTTTATGTCCTGCTGATTGCCCCTGTCATCCTTAAAGAAAAAATTAGCACAAAAAACCTTGCTGCCCTTGCGCTCTCCCTTATAGGGGTGGTGGTGGTTGTAGGTCCTGAGAGTCTTGTTTCCGGTACGGCAGAAGCCGGATCAGGATATCTCTACGGTGTACTGATGGGGCTTTTTTCAGGTTTATTCTATGCCTGCATAATTATGACCTCCCGCTACCTCAGAGACGAATATTCTGGCAT
>JBFHIK010000349.1:0-3298 GCA_041596555.1 Methanosarcina sp. | reverse complement strand
GTTATGGTAAAAATGCTATTAAAAAGTTTAAAAGAAATCATAAAAGCCGTAATAGTAGAGAAAAGATTACAACCGAAAACGATTATGGGAATGGCGGAATGGCTCCATAGTCTGGAGTTTCTAACAATAAAGGTGATAATGTTTTCTTTAACTGTTTATCACCTGTATGAATATACGGTTAAAACAATTGTACTTTAAAATTGCAGTTAATAAGGTACTGCATATTTGCTTCCTTTCGAGTTTGAATTGAAAAATGCTTTCTACTGAAACTCGTATCCGTAGAAAAGGGGGGTTTGCTTCAAGCATGGCTTCAAAATACCTGAAGGCGAAATAATCTTAATAGGATGGCTCAAGCGCCCTTCTTAATACCCCGTCTGTTTCAAAAAACCTCAGGTTAAAAAAGCTAATCGGAATTCAAATAGCCGGTTAATAACCAGAAAAGGAAGAATTCTCATATAAAAAATAAATATTCTCAGATCAAAAAGGAGCAGTTTCAAATCAAAAAGAAGAATCTCAGATTAGGAAGAATCTCAGATTAGGAAGAATCTCAGATTAGGAAGAATCTCAGATTAGGAAGAATCTCAGATTAGGAAGAATCTCAGATTAGGAAGAATCTCGGATTAAAAAGAACCAGGGCTCAGCAAATGCTAAACAAATAGCCCTGTGATTTATTTTTTGCTTCGGCACTTTTGCCGTTGCATTTTTTTGTTCTTAATTTTATGCTCTTGTTTAATTTCTTCTCCATTGTCACTTTTTAGGCTTTCTATCTCATCTCAGATAGGAATAATTTTCCTTCCATATGCGTCATTAAGCACTTCCCCAAGGCCGGTGTACAGGGCTGCAAGGCTCATGATGAGCCCAACGTAGCCGGCTATGACGAGCAGGCCTGCGTTTCCGGTGGCGTTTACGAAAGTTGAAGGCAGAATGCCCGTTACTTTACAGACTGTCCGACAATTCAATTTCAGGGCAAAAACATGCAAAAAAAGGAATATAAAGCCTTTAAATCGAAAAAGAAGGAATTCAGCTATTATTAGGGGTAATTATTTCTGGGAGTAATTGTCGGACAGCCTCTTTAGCTCAGGGGTAGTTGACTACTTTTGTTATTCTTTTTGTGTCGGAACCTCCCGGTTTGTTCCACTCCCGAAGAGATTTTATTATAAAATATATTTCTATTATAAAATATATTTCTCATTATATATTATTTTTATTTTTATATTAATTTTTACATAGAATATTCCCCTCCGGATTTTCATTCCATGAAGCCTTTTTCCATTAATTTTAAATCATCCTGAAACTTATGGGAAAACAGATGGCCCCAAAAATTCTTGTTACCAATGATGACGGTGTTTATTCCACAGGCCTGAAAGCTGCTTTTGACAGTGTTTCAGACCTGGGGGAAGTTACGATTTCGGCTCCTGCTGTCCAGCAGAGCGGGGTCGGACGTTCGATTTCTATCTTTGAGCCCCTCCGGATTACAAAAACCGACGTAGGAGGTGCACCTGCTTATGCTGTGGGCGGGACTCCAACGGATTCTGTAATTCTGGGCATCTTTACCATCCTCAAGCAGATGCCGGACCTGATGCTCTCGGGCTTTAACATTGGAGAGAACATCAGCACGGATACGATCACCACCTCCGGGACTATTGGAGGAGCCCTTGAAGCTGCAAGCTATGGCGTTCCGGCAATTGCCGCCTCCATGCAGGTGCTTGACGAAGGGCAGAAATTCGACGATCCCAGGGATTACCACAGGGAACGCTTCGAAGCCGGGATTAAAATCGTAAACAGAGTGGCTCGAAATGTCCTCAGGCACGGCATGCCTGAAAATGTGGATCTGTTAAACATCAACATTCCCTATCACGCTGAAGAAGATACTCCGATAGAAATAACTCGCCTTGCGAGGAAGGTTTTCAAAACTGACGTGGAAGAGCGGCGTGACCCCCGGGGCAGGCCCTACTACTGGATTGCAGGGGACCTTATCCGCGAAGAAGAGGAAGGGACTGACGTGCACGCCATTATGCAGAATGGGCACGTCTCAATAACTCCGATCTCCCTGGACTCTACGGCAAGAATCGAATTTTCGGAGATCGAAAAATATCTCTGAGCCTTTGAGCCCTTAATAGTCTCTGAAATCGAAGGACAGGCTCACTGAATAAATAATAAAATAACTTTTTAAAAAAAGGATAAGATCTTTTTCGTGAAAATACTGGTTTTTCCCATTTCAGCCGGGAACCCTGTTTTTTCTTTCGTTTTATTCTTTTTTCCGGTTTGTTTTTTGTTTTATTCTTTTTTCCGGTTTGTTTTTTGTTTTATTCTTTTTCTACTTTTATGGAAATTTCTTTCCATTCGTCGTCAATGCTGTGGAGTGACTCAACCATCGCTTTGATCACGTTTCCTAAGATTTTCTGGATAAACTCGTTCGTGGGAATTTTTCTGTCATCTACTAAAAGTTCTACTTTCATTTTTTCTCCTCCTTATTTTCCAGGGTTTCCTTCTTTTCTTTCATTACTTTTTTATGTCTTCTTTTGTTTTTTTCCTTATTTCGATCCCTATTGTAGGAGTACAGTAAGGTTTCCTCCGGCTTACTGCAAGCCTGAGCAGTTTTTCAATCTCTTCGGGGCTCTTTGCTTCCCGGGCATCAACAAGGTTATCGTGTACAAGCAGGCAGGGTTTCAATTTTCCATCGGCTGTGACCCTGAGCCTGCTGCAGTGGGCGCAGAACTCCGAATTGTCCATTGGCCGTACAAATTCTACTTCCACCCCGTCGATAATATACTTTTTCCGGTGGTGCAGGTGCCGGACTCTTACTTCGCTTGCCCGCTCATCAAGACTTTTTTCAAGGGCTTTTGAGTCAATAGTATACTTTGAAAGTTGAGGATCAATATCCATGAGTTCGATCAACTGGAGGATGACTTTTCCTTTATAAGGCCGGATAAAGTCCATCATTGCATCGATCTCATTGTCGTTTATACCTTTCAGGAGCACCATATTCAGCTTTACCGGTGTCAGTCCAGCTTCAACTGCGCTATCGATGCCTTTTATGACTTTTTCAAGAGAGCCCTTAGGGGCTCCGGTAATCGCTTCATACTTTTCGGGGACAAGGGAATCCAGGCTCACATTTATTCTGTCCAGACCCGCCGCTTTCAGGGGTTTTGCACGCTTTTCAAGCAGGATGCCGTTTGTGGTTGCCGAGACTTCTTGAAGGGGGGGGAGACAGGCAAGGATTTCTTCAAAGTCCTTCCTGAAAAGAGGTTCTCCCCCTGAGAACTTTACTTTGCGGACTCCGAATTTCGCTGCTTCC
>JBFHIK010000348.1:0-3298 GCA_041596555.1 Methanosarcina sp. | reverse complement strand
TTTTGCTCGATTTATCTGAGGAGAATTACCGGTGGGCACTTGAGGCTGCAAAGAATATGGGTGTACAACTGATGCGGGTTTGGGGCGGAGGACTTCTCGAAACCGATATCTTTTATGAACTTTGTGATGAATTGGGGATAATGGTATGGCAGGACTTTCCAATTGGCAATCAAGATACTCCTGATTTTCCTCAGGATATATGGGAAGCTCAGGTTGTCCAAAATATTTTCAGACTACGTATCCATCCATCACTTGCGGTTTGGTGTGGAGGAAACGAGTTTAATCCCTACTCTTTGGGAAATACGGGATCAATTGGAATTATTGAACGAAATCTGAATATTTTTGATAAGTCACGTCTTTTTTTAAGAACTACTCCCGACATGGATCCTTGTTGGTACAACCGAAGTTACCGGTTTGAACCATGGATTTCGGAAACAGGAATACATAGTATGCCCGAGGCTAATCTGTTTTATGAACTGGTTAACGAAAAAGAATTTCAAGATTTGGGGAAAATGTGGGGAAATGATTTTCCACAAAATCATGCAGAATTTATTCATCATTTTGCAGAATATAGTCCGGGAAGGGTTCCCAGAATGTTAAGCCGTGCTTCGCATATTATCGATATGACCGATCCTTCTATTGAGTCTATTACTGAAGCATCCCAGGTAGGTGCGGGTGAGTTCTATCAGATTTTATCGGAAAAAATGCAAGGAAATTATCCTGTAACTTCAGGATTGATGACCTGGGTTTTTAAACGTCCATGGCCTGTTGTTGGAATCCAAATGATGGATTGGTTTGGACAAGCTGCCGCTCCCTATTATTTCTTGAAAAGAACCTACGAACCAATCCACGCGTCGATTGACCTTGAAAGGTTGATGTGGGCTCAGGGAGAAAAAGTAAAGCTAAAAAGCAAAATAACGCATTCAGGAAAAGGAGCATTAACAGGAATAGTTTCGGTAACCATATATGACGATAATTTAAAAACACTGTGGGCACAGGAAAAAAATGTAAACTTTGAAACAGGGATATCAGTAACTCAAACCGATTTTGGGAAATATCCAATCCCAGATTTCTATACCGATCGCTATTTGTTTATAGTAACTGAATTAAAAGGTCAAAAAGGAGAACTCATTTCACGTTCAGTTTATTATCCAAGGGTATTAAAACAAATGGAAGATCAGGAATATTACGATAAATATGTAAATGAGCCTGTTCCATGGCCCACTATTGACAAGGGGCCCTGGTTAAAACCAACAGTAGCGGGAACTAAAAGCCACCTGAAAATGAATTTGGTCTCTGAAAAATCAATTTCTGCAAACAGAAGCCAGTTACAGGTAAAAATTTCGAATAGAAGGAGTGTTCCCGCTTTTATGTGCAAGATTGATATTACTGGAATTAAGCGGTGTTTTTATGCATCAGATAATTATTTTTGGCTAGCCCCGGGAGAAAGCAAGAATATAACCATAGATATACTTTGGCGAGAATTGACTAATAACAAAAAAATCATTCTAAATACGCAAGCCTGGAATTCAAAAAAACAAACGATAAAGCTACATAATTAACGAAAGATCTGTCTGAAACCGATTAATCCTAAATGATATGAAAAAGGTACATATTTATTTAATTTGTTTGTTTTTCTTGTCATGTTCCTCAGAGCAGGAAATAGAAAAATTTGCTCCTTTGTTTCCATTCGTAATTTCTTATGATGGGCCTGATAATGTGACAAATATGTCTCACTTGCTTGATGCACCAGCTGGAAAGCACGGCTTTGTGCACGTGGAAAATGGACGTTTTGTTACCGAGTCTGGTCCCATTAAGTTCAATGGGACTAATTTGACAGGGCCCGCTAACTTTCCTTCACACGAAGATGCCGACCGCCTGGCTGCCCGCCTGGCCCGTTTTGGAATCAACTGTGTGCGTTTGCACTACTTTGACGCCAGTTACGGCAATTTCCGGGAGGAGCATCAAACCGGTATTTTTGGCAATGGCAAATCGCTGCCGGGAGCATTCGATGCTGATCCGGAAGTAGAAATTCCGTTTGATAAGAACGCGGTTGACTGTCAGGACTACCTGATTGCTGCCCTCAAAAAACGCGGTATTTACGTTAATATGAACCTTCATGTCGCGAGGTTTCCCAAAGGACTCAGCTTCTTTTCTCTCCGCATGATCGCTTCAGAGAAGGAGTATGCCAAGAGGTTATTGACCCGTGTCAATCCCTATACCGGTCTGGCCTATACGGACGATCCCTGTATGGCGATGATTGAGATCAATAATGAAAATGCTCTGTTCCGCAATTATATCGGGGGACGAATCGATCATCTCTCTAAAACCTACGCCTCTGAGTTCCAGCAGCAGTGGAATGACTGGCTGAAGAAGAAATACGGCTCGACAGAGGCTATGCGCAAGGCCTGGAACTGGAAGGCCACTCCTCTCTGTGATGAGCAGATAACAGAGGGAAATTTTGAACAGAGCGTTAAAACAGATGGCAAGGCATGGACTCTGAGCCGGGATTCTGCCATGGCGGAGGCCGCATCTGCTGATGGTGTGATGAAGATCACGGTTGAAAAGGAGGGGGATGAGTATTTTCCCAAGCTGTTCCGAAACGGGGTTAAGGTCAGGAAGGGAGAGGCTTATACCATTTCCTTCAAGGTGCGCCGTATTGAGGGTGAGGGAAGTGTAGAGCTGGGAACCGCTGTGGCCGACAATGTCGGTGGCTGGCGTAGCATGGGTTTCCTGCGCAGAATCAAGGTGGGACCGAAGTGGACTACAGTCAAGGCCTCTTTTGTTGCCTCTGTTGATAGCGATAAGGCGCAGTTTCAGCTGACCCGCTTTAAGAAGGGGGTCTATGAACTCGATGACCTTTCCATTCAAAGTGGAGCAGCGAGTGATTTTGATGAAAAGCAGAGCATTGAGGAGGGAACAATTGCCATTCTTAAGACCAAAGCTTATGCGCCACTTTCGGTAAAAAACGATTTTTATAAGTTTCTTGAGGATACTGAGAGAGCCTACTGGACTGGAATAGCAGATTATGTGCATGATGAACTCAAGGCCAAAGTACCCATTTCTGGAACCCAGTTGGGCTACAGTCCGTCTTTTGTACAGGCGGAGCTGGACTATGTGGACAATCACTCCTACTGGTGTCATCCCTCTCCGGTCAATACCGAATGGCGTATCCGTAACCAGTCGATGGTGAATTCCCTGTCCAGCATACAGTATCTTGCATCGCAAAGGGTACTGGGTAAACCCTACACTGTCAGCGAATATAACCACCCTTTCCCTAATCAGTATGGAGCCGAGG